>CAZYFG010000001.1:0-33607 GCA_964646835.1 uncultured Eubacteriales bacterium
TCAGGGATACCGTGCGGATGCAGGTCGAACACTTGGCCAGGAAGCATATAGGAAAGGATCTGACCGGGCCGGCCTTCTGGCAGAGCGCCATTGACCTCGTTCTCAGCGATTTGCCTGAGTTCCTGGCGATGACCGGAGACGGTAGGTAGGCTTGACGTCGTAGAGTAAGGACTTGTGGCAGATTGAGCGGCGGGCCCTGTGGATGCGCGGGGCCGCCGCTTCCGTTGGCTTGCGTTCACTATCGTAAGCAGGTATAATGAATGATGCGGCTTCGGAAGCCGCGGTGTTCGCGGCGGTGTTCGAGGGAGAAACCGAAACCTCGCCTGTCAGGAAAAACGGGTTGCATGAGTGGCCCAATGGTAGTAAGATAACACTTGCGTTTTGTGGAGAGGTACCCAAGCGGCCAAAGGGGACAGACTGTAAATCTGCTGGCAGACGCCTTCGCTGGTTCGAATCCAGCCCTCTCCACCACCAACTTGACAGTGGGAATACAGTAGCGTCGCGGGGTGGAGCAGTCAGGCAGCTCGTCGGGCTCATAACCCGGAGGTCGCAGGTTCAAATCCTGCCCCCGCAACCAACGCCATCTACGTGGTGCTCGCATAGCTCAGTCGGCAGAGCGCATCCTTGGTAAGGATGAGGTCACCAGTTCGATTCTGGTTGCGAGCTCCATTTTGTTATGGGGCGTTTCTCGTGTATAATGGTGAATTGACACTGCTCGTTTTGCCGTGTTAGACTCGTTTGCAGTGGTTTTTCCGGGATGGGAGGGGTTGGAACGTGGCCAAAGGACAGACTGACGTTGTGACGTTGGCTTGCCAGGAATGCAAGCAGCGCAACTATACAACAATGAAGAACAAGAAGTCTCATTCCGGACGACTTGAGTTCAAGAAGTACTGCCGGTTCTGCCGGACTCACACGACGCACCGGGAGACCAGATAGTCGCGCGCAGGCCCGTAGCTCCAATAGGTAGAGCGGCGGACTCCAAATCCGATGGTTGGGGGTTCAAATCCCTCCGGGCCTGCCAAAACCAGACCGGCGATTGGGTGGAAAAGACATGAAAAAGATTGCCAAGTTCTTCGGATCGTTGGCCACCTTCCTGCGGGAAACCCGTGCGGAACTGAGAAAGGTCGTTTGGCCTACCTGGCCGCAGGTCAGGGTTATCGCGACTGTTGTGTTGTTCACCATGATCGGTCTCGGCGCCATACTCTGGGGAACAGACGCCCTGGTGGCTTTCGGGCTTAGCGCCGTACTCGGCAGGTAGGGGAGAGATAGTTTTAACCCATGAGCACGAAGCTTGACTCGACATCCTCGAAACCAGAGTGGTTCGTCGTCCACACGTACTCCGGATACGAGAACAAGGTAAGGGCGAATCTTGAGAAGCGTGTAGACAACATGAACATGAAGGACAAGATCTTCCAGGTCATTGTCCCTGAGGAAGAGGAAGTCGAGTACAAGGAAGGCAAGAAGAAAATCGTCAAAAGGAAAGTGTTTCCCGGCTATGTCGTTGTGAACATGATCATGAGCGACGATTCTTGGTACGTTGTGAGAAACACTCCTGGAGTCACGGGGTTCGTGGGACCGGGTTCCAAGCCCATCCCTCTGGAGGAGCAGGAGATTGAAAGCATCCTGAAGAGGGCCAGCGGGGAGGGCGCCCCGAGGATTCGCGTCCACTTCAGTCCAGGCCAGACCCTCCGCGTCAAGTCCGGTCCTTTCCAGGGGATGATGGGGCTGGTTCAGGATGTCATGGTAGACAGAGGGAAGCTCCGCATGCTACTCTCTATATTCGGTCGCGAGACTCCGGTCGAGTTCGATTTCAACCAGGTAGAGGAAGTGTAACCCCATGGCGAAAAAGGTCAAAGCTCTCGTCAAAATCCAGTTGCCCGCAGGGAAGGCCACCCAGGGACCGCCCGTGGGACCGGCGCTGGCTCCTCACGGCATAAACACACAGCTTTTCGTCAAGCAGTTCAACGACCGGACAGCCAAGGATGCCGGCAACATACTTCCCGTCGCGGTGACCGTTTTTGAAGACAGGTCATTTACCTTTGTCGTCAAGACCCCTTACGCAGCCGTCCTCCTTAAGAAGGCAGCGGGTATTGAGACCGCGTCGGGTGAACCCAACGTGAAGAAGGTCGGGAAGGTTACCCGGGACCAGGTACGGGAGATCGCCGAACTGAAGATGAGGGACCTCAATGCCGCCAGTCTCGAGGGAGCCATGAAGATCATTGAAGGCACTGCCCGCTCAATGGGCATCGAAGTAGTCGCCAAGTAACCGTTTTCTATCAATGTGGGAGGACGTTGGTCCGCTAAGACCACAGGGAGGCAACGATAGTGAAGAGAGGCAAGAAGTATCAAGAGGCCGCTAAGCAGGTCGAAGCCGGCAAGATCTACGACCCCAAGGAAGCATTCGAACTCATCGGCAAGATTGCCTACGCCAAGTTCGACGAAACCGTCGAAGCCGCGGTGAAGCTCGGAGTCGACCCCAGGCACGCAGACCAGATGGTGAGGGGCGCAGTCGTGTTGCCTCACGGTACCGGTCAGGAAGCCAAAGTCCTGGTGTTCGCGAGAGGCGACAAGGCCAAGGAAGCCAAAGACGCAGGCGCGGACTTTGTGGGAGCCGAGGATTTGGCCGAGAAGATTCAGGGCGGTTGGCTCGAGTTTGACCGGGCTGTGGCTACCCCGGATATGATGGGAATCGTAGGACGGCTAGGGCGCATTCTCGGTCCCCGCGGGCTCA
Source organism: uncultured Eubacteriales bacterium (assembly GCA_964646835.1). Taxonomy (GTDB): domain Bacteria; phylum Bacillota; class Sulfobacillia; order Fermentithermobacillales; family Fermentithermobacillaceae; genus UBA3951. The sequence continues at coordinate 2,732 of CAZYFG010000001.1, forward strand.
TGCCGAACCCGAGGACCGGGACCGTGACCAACGATGTCGCTTCGGCAGTGAAAGAGATCAAGCAGGGTAAAGTCGAGTTTCGTACGGAGAAGACCGGCCTTATCCACGCCAGGATCGGCAAGGTTTCTTTCGGCCCGGAAAAGCTGGCCGACAACTTCGCCGCACTGATAGAGGCCCTCTTGAGGGCGAAGCCCGCGGCAGCGCGTGGCCAGTACCTTAGAGGGGCCAGTGTGGCAAGCACCATGGGGCCGGGCATCCCGGTAAGCGCGACGAAGGTGACGCGCGCCGAAGCATAAGACAGCCACATAAGCAGTCTTTGACGAACGGAAAACTGAATATCGGGATTACCGAAGACAGCAGGTGTCAGTAGACGTAAAGGCGCCGGTACGCTGGTGCCGCCCGCCGAGGTATGGCTCCCGGATGACGGAACGCAATCCATGAGCGCTTAGTCATCATGAGGACCCACGCTTCGAGCGGGGGTCCTTTTCGATCTCGGTAGAAGCGAAGGCGCAAAGGGGGGAACAAGTTGGAGAAGAAGCAGAGGCTTGAGAAGCAGAAGGCCCAGGAGACGCTGAAGAACGCCATGGCCAGCGCCAAGAGCGTGGTGTTTGTGGACTTCCGGGGCGTGACGGTGGCCGACGACACCAAGTTGCGGCGCGCGTGCAGGGACGCGAAAGTCCAGTACAAGGTCGCCAAGAACACCCTGTTGGGCCGGGCCATCGAGTCTTTGGGGTGGCCATCGCCGGGTTCCGTGTTGGAGGGTCCCACGGCCCTGGCCATGAGCGACGTTGATCCGACGACCGCTGCCAGAACAGTGGCAGGCATTATGAAGGATGTGCCCGCCCTCAAGATCAAGGGAGGAATGCTGGACGGTCAGGTCCTCGACGTGGACAGAGTCATGTTCCTGGCAACCCTGCCGTCCAGGGAAGAGCTCCTGGCCAAAGTCGCCGGTGCGATCCAGAGCCCCTTGACCGGCCTAGCCGTAGTCCTGAACGGCACTCTGGCGAGTTTCGCAAGGGCGGTCGAGGCCCTTAGGGTCAAGAGGGAAGAGGCTGCAAGCTAGTTTGTCTCCGAGTCACCAGAAATCCAATGAAAGTCAGGTGTTAAGAAGTGTCTAAGGTTCAAGAGGTTCTTGAGCTCGTTAAGGGCATGACGGTCCTGGAACTCGCTGAGCTGGTCAAGAAGTTCGAATCCGAGTTTGGAGTCTCGGCTGCCGCGGCAGTGGTTGCGGCCCCCCAGGGTGCTGCTCCTGTAGCAGAAGCCGCGCCTGCGGAGGAAGAGAAGACAGAGTTTGACGTGATCCTGGTCGAAGCGGGCGCCAACAGGGTTTCGGTCATCAAGACCGTCCGCGAGCTTACCGGACTTGGCCTCAAGGAAGCCAAGGAACTCGTTGAGGCTGCTCCCAAGCCCATCAAGGAGAAAGTCACCAAGGAAGATGCCGCCAAAGCGAAGGAAGCTTTGGAGAAGGCCGGCGGAAAAGTCGAGGTCAAGTAAGCACCGGATTACTGGGCCAAGAAGAAGGGCAGGCGGGATGCCGCCTGCCCTTTACATATAGGTCCTTCGGAACATATATTGAGATATCATCGTCTTCTACGCTTATCCTTTGGGAAAGGTGATGAGCAAGGTTGCGCAGACTCGCTGTTGTGGGGGCCGGTGGTCTGGTTGGGAGGAGAGTTGTCAGGAATCTTGCAAAGTCGAACATCGAGGGTCTTGAGCTCACCCTCACGGGGCTTGGCAAGTCTGTAGGCAAGGGAGTCCCTTTCGGAGACCGCGTGCTTACCGTGGGAAAGACAGATGTCGACGAACTCCGAACGATGGATGCGGTGATCCTCTGCACTCCAACCGGGGCCTCGATCGACTTGGTCCAAAAGATGAAAGGCGGTCCCGTCATACTGGACACATCCAGCGCGTTCCGAATGGATCCTTCAGTTCCGTTGGTGGTGCCGGAAGTCAATCCGGAGGCGGCTCTGGGGCATAACGGGCTTATCGCGGGACCGAACTGCTCTACCATTCAGTTGGTCATGGTCTTGAAACCCCTCCTCGACCGCTTCGGCCTTGAGCGGGTCCATGTGTCAACCTATCAGGCTGTTTCCGGAGTGGGGTACCTTGCCGTGGAACAGCTCACCGATGAGTCCCGGGCAGTCCTTGAATCCAGGTCGCCCGAGGGCGGATATGAATCCCAATTCCCTCATCCAATGGGGTTCAACTTGATCCCCCAGGTAGACTCGTTCTTGCCGGACGGCTATACCAAAGAGGAAATGAAGATGGTGAACGAGACCAGGAAGATTCTAGAGGTGCCCGATCTCAGGATGTCCACAACGTGCGTCAGGGTGCCTGTCTTCATAGGGCATTCGGAAGCCTGTCTTGTTGAGACCAAGAAGCCTGCCGATTTGGATTCGGTCCGTGAGGCCCTGGCTGCTTCGCCGGGGATCGTCGTAAAGGACGATCCCTCAAACTCCGTGTACCCGATGCCCATTGACGCCGCAGACACCGATGAGGTCTACGTCGGGCGGATACGCAAAGATCTCTCGTCGCCGAACGGGATCCTCATGTGGGTCGTGGCGGACAATCTATATCGCGGCGCTGCGACAAACGCCGTGAACACATTCAGGCTCTTGGCCAAGAGCACTTAGTTACGGGGCTTCCGGAGGTGTGCGGGATGATTGTTGTACAGAAGTTCGGCGGGACCAGCCTGGATTCGGAAGAAAAGCGTGATGCCGCCTGTGAGCGCATCAAAGATGCCCTGTCGGGAGGGTATAAGGTCTGCGCTGTCGTCTCGGCCATGGGACGTAAAGGTGAGCCCTACGCCACCGACACCCTCATTTCCCTTGCCAGGGGTATCTCCCGCGATGTTGCCGCAAGGGAGCTAGACCTTCTGGTCTCTTGTGGCGAGGTCATATCTGCAGTGCTCATGGTCCAAGAGCTCCGCAAGCGGGGGATTTCCGCAATGGCCCTGTCCGGCGGGCAGGCAGGGATTATCACCGATACCTGTTTCGGCAACGCAAACATACTCACGGTGAACCCGGCCCATGTACGGAGGCACCTTGACGAAGGAAAAGTCGTCGTCGTGGCCGGCTTCCAGGGACGCGCCGACTCGGGTGACATCACGACACTTGGGCGCGGGGGCAGCGACACGACGGCCACCGCTCTCGGTGCCGCCCTGGACGCAGCGTACGTTGAGATATACACGGATGTCCAGGGCATCATGACCGCGGACCCCCACGTAGTTGCCGGGGCAAAGACCATCCCTCTGGTGACCTATGAGGAAGTGTCGCAGCTCGCTTGGGAAGGGGCAAAGGTCATCCACCCGCGCGCAGTGGAGATCGCCCAGCGAGCCAAAGTCCCGGTGTGGATCAGGTCACTTCAGAAAGACAGCAGGAAGACTCTCCTTTCCGGCGGCGAGAAGCATGACAATCCATGGCGCACATGGGAGAGCGGCAAGCCCGTCACGGGGATCACTTACAGGGGCGACCTCTCTCAGGTAATAGTGAAGAACCCCGGAGGAGGCGACCTTCAGTCGGTTGAGGCTGTGTTTGCGGTACTCCGCGACAAGGCCTTGGACCTCATAAACGTGTTCCCTGATCGCCTTTCGTTCGTGATTCCCAATGAGGATGTCGCCGAAGTGCGACGGCGGCTGGAAGGGCTTGACCTTGCGGTTCAGGTTCGGGCGGGTCAGGCCAAGGTGACCGTGGTAGGCTACGGAATGCACGGGCGTCCGGGAGTCATGGACACCGTTGTGGGTACCTTGTCCAGGAAAAAGATCCGTGTACATGCCTCATCGGACTCCAACATCACAATATCATGCCTTATAGACCAAGAGTCTCTCATGGAGGCGGTGAACGCCCTCCACGAGGCTTTTCATCTGGCGGCACAGACCTAAAATTGTTTGAGGTGAGATAAGTGAGACCTTCACCCTACGGAAGCGTTCTTGTCGCTCTCGTTACCCCGTTCCACGAGGACCTTTCAGTCAACTACCAGGTGGCGGCGTCCCTGGCTGCCCATCTTGCATCTCACGGCGCAGACGGAATAGTGGTCTCAGGAACTACAGGCGAATCACCCAACCTGACCTCCGAAGAGAAGCGGCGCCTGATTGAGGAAGTGCGGCGGTCGGTGGGGCCCGAAACCAGGGTTTGGGCGGGCACAAGCGGCTACAACACCAAAGAAAGTGTGGAAATGACCCGTTTGGCCGAGAAGTCCGGGGCAGACGGGATACTCGCGGTCACGCCCTATTACAACAAGCCCAGCCAGGAAGGTTTGTACCGGCACTTCGCGGCTCTGTCTGACGCTACAACCCTTCCTATTATGTTGTACAACGTTCCCGGACGGACGGGAGTGAACATGCTGCCCGATACCGTCCTTAGGCTTTCGGAGCGGGAGAACATCGTGGCCGTGAAAGAAGCCTCGGGCGTTATTGACCAGTCATCCCAGATTCTCGCGGCTTGTGGCGATGATTTCTATGTCTATTCCGGCGACGACAGCCTCACGCTGCCGATACTATCGGTAGGCGGCTCGGGCGTGGTATCTGTGGCCGCCCATCTCGTAGCGCAAGACCTAAGGGATATGGTAGACTTGTGCCGTCAGGGTCGGTTGGCGGAAGCCCGGGACATTCATCTAAGGCTGTTCCGGCTCTTCAGGGTTCTGTTCATCACCACGAACCCGGTGCCCGTCAAGACGGCCCTTCAGATCTGCGGTTGGCAGACCGGGGGATTTAGGCTTCCACTGTGTCCGCCGTCTGCCAAGGAGAGAGACGAAATAGAGAGGGTACTCGTTGACCTGGGACTTGTCGGCGATCCCGAAGTTCGCTCCTGACAAAGGATCAGAAGCGATAAAATCCACACACGCCTGTTGACGTACATCGACAGGCGTGATAGCATTGGTTTTTGTATGCAGCTTTTTCAGCCGGACCGGAATCAGTTTACGGAACTTCGGGTAGAATAGGGAAGTGATGGCAAGTTCCGTTTCCTACAGCGCACCGGCAATACTACTACTCTTACCCCCTAAGGAGTGAACTTCATGGCCTATCCTATCAAGGTAGGCAGGCGTGAGCGGCTGAACTATGGGCGCATCGAGGAGATCCTGGAAATCCCAGACCTGGTAGCCGTTCAAAGGGATTCGTACCAGTGGTTCCTTGAGGAGGGCTTGCGGGAAGTCTTTAGGGACATTTCTCCGATCAAGGATTTCACGGAGAACTTGGTCCTTGAGTTCATAGACTACAATCTCGGAGAACCCAAGTACACGGTCCGCGAGTGTAAGGAACGCGACGTCACGTATTCCGCGCCGCTGAAGGTCAAGGTCAGACTGGTCAACCAACAGACCGGCGAAGTCAAAGAGCAGGAAGTCTTTATGGGCGACTTCCCTCTCATGACCCCCGCGGGAACATTCATCATAAATGGCGCTGAAAGGGTGATCGTCAGCCAGCTGGTCCGCTCACCCGGAGCCTATTATTCGTTCGAAACGGATCCCAACGGCAAGCGGCTTTTCTTCGCTACGCTGATCCCGAACAGGGGCGCGTGGCTGGAGATGGAGTCGGATAGCAATGACATATGCTGGGTGAGGGTTGATAGGACCAGGAAGCTGCCTTTGACTGTCCTCCTGCGCGCAGTAGGCTTCGAGACCGACGCTTCGATCCTCGAGGCGATGGGCGACAGCGCTCCCCTCAGGAACACCCTGGACAAGGACACGACCAAGACCAGGGACGAAGCTTTGGTGGAGATCTACAAGAGGCTGCGTCCCGGGGAGCCTCCTACCGTGGAGAGCGCCAGAAACCTGTTTGAATCCCTGTTTTTCGAGCCCAGACGCTACGACCTCGCCACCGTTGGCCGCTACAGGCTGAACAAGAAGTTCATCTTGAGAAGGCGCGTCGTGGGTACAACCGCCACCATGGACGTGCTTGATCCCGTAACCGGCCATCTCCTGGTGAAGGCCGGGACGTTCATCGACAGGGATATTGCTGTCATGCTTACGGACAAGCGGGTTAACGTAATCGACGTGACGACTCCGGAAGGACAAGTAGTCCACGTCGTAGGCAACGGCCGCTTTGACATATCCCAGGAAGTGCTCGCGAAGGAGAAGACGTTGTTCCGCGACGACATCGTCGCGGCGGTCAACTACTTCTTCGGGCTCTTTAAGGGCATAGGCACCATCGACGACATCGACCATCTGGGAAACCGGCGTGTAAGGTGCGTCGGAGAGCTTCTGCAGAACCAGTTCAGAGTAGGGCTTACCAGGATGGAGCGGGTCGTTCGAGAGCGCATGACCATCCAGGACATCGACATCATCACCCCTCAGGCTCTCATCAACGTGAGACCGGTGGTAGGCGCCATCAAGGAGTTCTTTGGTTCCAGCCAGCTGTCCCAGTTCATGGAGCAGACCAACCCGCTTACCGAGCTCACGGCCAAGAGAAGGCTGTCGGCGCTGGGTCCGGGCGGGCTCACACGCGATAGGGCCGGCATGGAAGTCCGCGACGTCCACCATTCACACTACGGTCGCATGTGTCCTATCGAGACTCCCGAAGGTCCCAACATCGGCCTTACGGGTTCCCTTACCTGCTATGCGAGAGTGAACAGGCTTGGGTTTGTGGAGACTCCTTACCGCAAGGTTGACAAAGAGACCAAGAGGGTTACGGACGAGGTCGTCTACCTGACCGCCGACGAAGAAGACGATTGCATGATCGCTCAGGCCAACGCCGAGATCGACGAGAACGGCGAGTTCTTGAGCGACAGGGTCCTTTCCCGCTTCAGGGACGAAGTGCTTGAGGTCCCCCCCGAGCGGTTGGACTACATGGACGTCTCACCGAAGCAGGTTTTCTCGGTCGCCACATCGCTTATCCCGTTCCTGGAGCACGATGAAGGCGCCCGTGCCCTCATGGGCTCCAACATGCAGCGTCAGGCGGTACCCCTCATCAGGACCGAACCTCCGCTCGTAGGAACCGGCCTTGAGTTCAGGGCTGCCCTGGACTCCGGTGCCATTGTAGTGGCAAAGCGCGCAGGGCGAGTGAAGCGCGTCTCCGCGTCGGAGATCGTGATCGAGACCGAAGACGGGGAAGAAGACCGCTACACCCTCACCAAGTTCGCCAGGTCCAACCACGGCACATGCTTCAACTACAAGCCCATCGTCACCAAGGGCGAGACGGTGTCCGAGGGCGAAGTCATAGCCGACGGACCGTCATCCTCAGGCGGAGAATTGGCCCTGGGGAGAAACGTCATTGTCGCGTACATGCCCTGGCAGGGTTTCAACTACGAAGACGCTATCCTTCTGTCCCGGGAACTGGTGGAGGACGACACCTTCACGTCAATCCACATCGAGGAGTACGAGTGCGACGCGCGAGACACCAGGCTCGGGCCGGAAGAGATCACAAAAGATATCCCCAACGTCAGCGAAGACCAATTGAAAGACCTGGATGACCGCGGTGTCATCAGGGTGGGGGCCGAAGTCCGGTCGGGTGACATCCTGGTAGGCAAGGTCACCCCCAAGGGCGAAACCGAGCTGACCGCCGAGGAAAGGCTCCTCCGGGCCATTTTCGGCGAGAAAGCCAGAGAGGTCCGGGACAATTCGCTGAAGATGCCTCACGGCGAAAGCGGCATCGTTGTGGACGTCAAGGTTTTCACCAGGGAAGCCGGCGACGAGCTGCCGCCCGGAGTGAACCAGCTGGTCCGGGTCTACGTTGCCCAGCGGCGAAAGATATCCGAGGGCGACAAGATGGCCGGACGCCACGGCAACAAGGGTGTTGTAGCCAAGATCCTGCCCAAAGAAGACATGCCCTTCTTGCCCGACGGCACCCCGGTTCAGATCGTGCTTACGCCCCTCGGAGTGCCTTCCAGGCTGAACCTGGGTCAGATACTCGAGTGCCATCTGGGCTGGGCGGCCAAAGCCCTGGGACTCCACATCGCCACTCCCGTATTCGACGGAGTGACCGAGAACGAGATCCACGAGCTTCTGGAGAAAGCCGGACTGCCGCCGGACGGCAAGATCTGGCTCAGGGACGGCAGGACCGGCGAGTACTTCGACAACCCGATAACCTCGGGCCATGTATATATGATGAAACTCTTGCACTTGGTTGACGACAAGGTCCACGCCAGGTCAACCGGGCCTTACTCTCTCGTCACCCAGCAGCCTCTCGGCGGCAAAGCCCAGATGGGAGGCCAGCGTTTCGGCGAGATGGAGGTCTGGGCGCTTGAGGCATACGGCGCGGCCTACACCTTGCAGGAAATGCTCACCGTGAAATCGGACGACAGGACCGGACGGGTGAAGACCTACGAAGCCATTGTGAAGGGCCTGAACATCCCCGAACCCGGTGTGCCTGAGTCATTCAAAGTGCTCCTCAAGGAACTCCAGAGTCTTTCCCTGGATGTCAAGATCCTCGACGAGGAAGGCAAGGAGATAGAGATCAAGGAGCTGGATGAGGACATCCAGGAAACCGCTCGCGACCTTGACCTCGTAACCGAAGGCGAGCCGAGGCGCCTGCCCAGACATCCGCGCAGGCGCGAGGTGCTGCCTGAGGCGCCCTACGAGGAGGACGAGGAGGAAGAAGAGGAAGAGGATGTGGCGGTCGCGGATGACATGGCCGCAGACGAAGAGGAGGCCATTCCTGCCGACGACACCGCTGAGGACGAGACGGACCTCGGAGAGACTGACGTCGCCATAGATGAGGAAGTCGACGTCCTGGAAGACCTCCATGAGGCGGAGACCGCCATTCCGGGTCATGAGGAAGAAGAGGCGGAGGTAGAGGGCCATCAGAGGCTTTCCCTCGATGACCTGTTCAAGAACTTGACCATCCCCGACGTTGTCCCGGTTGAGGAAGACGACGAGGCGGCGGAGCCGAAGAAGAAGAGGGCGGCTGGAAGAACCAGAGCCAAGAGACGTCCCAAGCGCGCCGGAGACGATTTCGAGAGATTGGGCCGCGTTCGGTCCCTGCGTGATCTCGATCCCGAGTACGAACTCCGGGTGAGGAACAAGCCGGAAGACGGCTTTGAGGACGAAGATGACGAGGACGAACCGATAAACTGACGCGAAGGGGATGTGAGTCATGGACGTGAACAGCTTTTCCGCAATGCGCATTTCTCTGGCGTCACCTGAGAAAGTACGTGAGTGGTCCCGGGGCGAGGTAAAAAAGCCCGAGACCCTGAACTACAGGACTCTGAAGCCCGAGCGCGATGGGCTCTTCTGCGAGAGGATCTTTGGGCCCACCAAGGACTGGGAGTGCTACTGCGGCAAGTACAAGAGGATACGCTACCGGGGCGTCGTCTGCGACAAGTGCGGCGTGGAAGTCACGCGGGCCCTTGTAAGGCGCGAGCGCATGGGGCATATCGAGCTCGCCAGCCCGGTCTCTCACATCTGGTACTTCAAGGGCATCCCTTCGAGAATGGGTCTCCTTCTCGACATGTCGCCGAGGCTTCTGGAACGCATCCTTTACTTCGCGGCGTACATCGTGACCGACCCGGGAGACTGCGAGGGGCTTTCCTACAAGCAAGTCCTCACGGAAGCCGAATACCGCGAGGCAAGAGAGAAGTACGGTCAACGGTTCAGAGCCGGTATGGGAGCCGAGGCCGTGAAGCAGATCCTCATGGATATCGACCTGGAGAAGATGGCCGAGGAACTCCGTGCCGAGGCCAAGAGCGCCAGCGGCCAGAGGAAGATCCGCGCCATCCGGCGGCTTGAGGTCGTGGAGGCGTTCCGCAAGTCGGGCAACAGGCCCGAGTGGATGATCCTCGATGTGATCCCCGTCATCCCGCCGGACCTCCGTCCCATGGTCCAGTTGGATGGGGGCAGGTTCGCCACGTCAGACCTTAACGACCTCTACAGGCGAGTGATCAACCGCAACAACCGCCTGAAGAGGCTGCTTGACCTGGGGGCTCCCGACATCATCGTGAGGAACGAGAAGCGCATGCTCCAGGAGGCCGTGGATGCCCTTATCGACAACGGGCGCCGCGGGCGTCCGGTCACGGGACCGGGCCAGAGGCCCCTCAAGTCGTTGTCGGATATGCTCAAAGGCAAGCAGGGCCGGTTCAGGCAGAATCTCCGTTGTCGGCCCCAGTCTCAAGTTCCATCAATGCGGTCTGCCCAAAGAAATGGCTTTGGAGCTCTTTAAACCCTTCGTAATGAAGAAACTGGTGGAGAGCGGCGACGCCCACAACATCAAGAGCGCCAGGCGGCTGGTCGAAAGGGCAAGGCCCGAGGTCTGGGACGTCCTTGAGGAAGTCATCAAGGAGCACCTGGTCCTTCTGAACCGCGCTCCCACTCTTCACAGGTTGTCGATCCAGGCGTTTGAGCCCGTTCTGGTTGAGGGGCGCGCCATTCAGATTCACCCGTTGGTCTGCCCGCCCTACAACGCGGACTTCGACGGAGACCAGATGCCAGTGCACGTTCCTCTTTCTGCGGAAGCTCAGGCCGAGGCCAGAATCCTCATGGCATCGAACCGCAACCTCTTGCTGCCCAAAGACGGATCGCCTTCGGTTACGCCCCAGAAGGACGTCGTGCTCGGTGTCTACTACCTGACACTGATCGACGAGGACGACCGCGAGACGAAGGACCTGAAGGCCTTCCACACTGAAGATGCGGCCATCCTTGCCTATGACGTAGGCGCCATCAAGTTGCACGAGCGGATACTCGTGAGGCTCCAGACCGGCGAGAGGGTAGAGACGACTGTCGGGCGCTGCATCTTCAACCAGGTGTTGCCCGAGGGGCTCAGGTTCGTGAACTCGGTCGTGGACCGGAAGCCTTTGGGGAAGATCCTCCTCAAGTGCATCCGTCTCTACGGCATGGAGAAAGCAGCCAACATGCTGGACGGCATCAAGGATTTGGGGTTCAAGTACGCCACCCGTGCCGGGTCGACGATTGCCATTACCGATATTACCGTCCCGAAAGAGAAGCCCGAGATGCTCAAAGATGCAGAGGCCAGGGTGGCCGAGGTGGAGAGGCAGTATCAGATGGGCTTCCTTACCAAGGACGAACGCTACGACAAGATCATTTCCATCTGGCGTGATACCACCGACAGGGTCACCGAGGCGATGAGACAGGCATTCGACCCGCGCAACCCGGTGATCATGATGGTGAACTCGGGAGCCCGCGGCAACCCCCAGCAGATCTCCCAGTTGGGCGGCATGCGCGGTATCGTGGTCGACCCCTCAGGGCGAATGGTGGAGCAGCCCGTAAGGTCCAACTTCCGCGAAGGCCTGACGGTTCTCGAGTACTTCACGTCAACCCACGGACAGCGGAAAGGCCTTGTTGACACCGCCCTCCGCACTGCCGACTCAGGATACCTTACCAGGCGTCTCGTTGACGTTGCGCAAGACGTCATAGTAAGGGAAGAGGATTGTGGGACTGAGAGCGGCATCACCGTGAAGGAGATCAAGGTTGACGGAGAACTGGTAGAGAGCCTGTACGACCGCCTCCTTGGCAGGTTTGCGCTTAAGGATGTCCTCGACCCGAACACGGGCGAGGTGATCGTTGAAGCCAATCAGGAGATCGACGAAGACAGGGCAGAGAAGATCGTCGCCGCCGGCATCACGGAGGTGGCAGTGCGCTCTGTCCTGACTTGCGAGACCAGGCACGGAGTCTGCGTTAAGTGCTACGGTCGCGACCGGTGGGTGCCGTTGCCGCGCAGTACATCGGCGAGCCGGGTACCCAGCTCACCCTCCGTACGTTCCACCTCGGAGGCATCGCCGGCGAAGACATCACTCAGGGTCTCCCCAGGGTAGAAGAGCTGTTTGAGGCAAGGAAGCCCAAAGGCCAGGCCGCGATCGCCGAGATAGCAGGTGTGGTCGAGATCGTCGAAGGCGACAGGAAGCGGGAGATCCGCATCACGTCAACTGAAGGCGACCAGACGGTCACGGTAGTGCCCTACGGGGCTCTAATCAAGGTGACCGACGGCCAGACCGTGGAGGCGGGCGATCCCCTCACGGAAGGGTCAATCAACCCCCACGACCTCCTGAGGGTCAAGGGAGTCACCGCCGTGCAGGACTATCTCGTGGCCGAAGTGCAGCGTGTCTATAGGCTCCAGGGTATCGATATTGCCGACAAGCACATCGAGGTCATCGTGAGGCAGATGATCCGGAAGATCAGGGTAGACGAGCCGGGCGACACCGATCTTCTGCCTGGCGGCGTCGTCAACGTCCACGAGTTCGCCGACGCCAACGCGCAGGTCTTTGAGACGGGCGGCGAACCCGCCATCGGAAAGCCCGTTATCCTTGGGATTACCAAGGCGTCTCTCGCCACCGAGTCGTTCCTCTCGGCCGCGTCTTTCCAGGAGACCACAAGGGTCCTCACGGAAGCGGCGGTCAAGGGAAGGGTAGACGACCTCCTGGGGCTCAAGGAGAACGTGATCATCGGAAAACTCATACCTGCAGGCACAGGTATGTCCAGGTACTCGCATATCGACGTGAGGCGAGCTGCTCCTTCCGATGAGGTTGCCGCCGAGGACATCGCCGGAGCCGGAACTGAAGAAGATCATAGCTAAGGGTTTTTGCAGAAGTTTATCCCCGAAGGCCTTCGCTGAGGGCTTTCGGGGATGGTTTTTGTGGAAGGTTTTCGCCGGGGCTTCCCCCGAGGGCTTTCGCGGAGGTCCTGACGCCTAAATCCCAGTAAGAGTGCCTAAACCTGCGGGACATATCACCACCCGTGCGTATGTCCCGCAGAATGTCCCCACGGGCGCGGATATCCCGCGCAAATATCCCCACCTGCGCATACGTTCGCTCGGCACGTCCCCGCAGGCGCATATTTCCCGCAGGACGTCCCCAGAGGGGCATATTTCCCGCAGAACGTCCCCACGGGTGCAAGTCGTGAAGTACGCACAACGGGTGTGAGGCCTTAGTTTGCAGCGTGTTGAACGGCTCTAGGGCGAATGCTATCATTGAGTAGTGTGTTCGTGCTCGTAACCACAAGGACGGATTTGGGGCTTTGTCATAAATGGCCGAAGTGGCTCTGAAACTGCTCCAAACCGCTCCTGCCGTCGAGGTGCTGTCGTGATGTCAGATCTGCCGTTTGTGCTCGTAGTTGTCATTCCGTTTCTCGGTGCCTTGCTGATATCGGCCTTGAAGGCTCTAGGCGGTGGAAAGGATCATGGTGGTGCTGGCGGTGGAAAGGATCATGGCGGTGCTGGCGGCGGGAAGGGTCTGAGCGGTGAGAGGGCTGTCCCTTACGTGGCGCTGGGCGCCGGGGGGATTGCCGCAGCGGTAGCCGTATACGCAGTCCCTTTAGTCCACGGGGGACAGGCAGCATTTGGACTGGCAGTTGATGGACTTGGGTTTTTCGTGGCCCTGGCTTCGTCCGTTTTGGGGGCCCTAGTGCTATGTTACTCCTTGGGATATATGGCGCATGAGCACGACGCGTCCCGGTACTACTCGCTTGTGCTCCTGACAATAGGGTCAGTGAACGGCCTCACGCTATCCGGGAACGCTCTCGTCGTGGCCGCCTTCTGGATGGCTTGTTCCTACCTGACCTGCGAGCTTGTCGGGTTCAACCGCGAAAACCCTGACGCGCCCGCCTGCGCCAAGCGGGCCCTTGTTTTCGGCAGAGCCGGTGACCTTCTGCTCCTTCTCGGCATAGGGCTCCTATACTACGGGAGCGGCGCCAAGGGATTCGGGTTCGCCGACATGTTCAGCGCCATAGGAAGCGGGACATCATCGCTCAGCGGGACAGCGCCCGTCAGTGGGACATCGCCCCTTCTGGCGCTAGGGGCCTACATCATCCTCTTGGCTGCCATGGCAAGATCGGCTCAGATACCCCTTCACGTCTGGCTTCCCGGTGCGATGGAGGCGCCCAGTTCGGCGTCGGCTCTCTTGGATGCCGCCACCGTCATGAATGCCGGTGTCTACCTGGTGATGAGGTTCTACCCGGCCCTCAGGTCGATTCCGGGATGGAGCAGCGCCGTCATGTGGACGGGCGCTTTCACGATCTTGCTCTCGGCCCTCATGGCCCTGTACGCGAACGATCTCAAGAAGATGCTGGCGTTCTCCACGATGAGTCAGTTGGGCTACATGTTCTTCGCCGTCGGCACAGGCGCCATACTCGGGGCCCAGTTCCACCTCATGTCCCACGCCATATTCAAGACACTCCTGTTCCTGGCCGCAGGTTCCATCCTGCACTCTACCGGCACCAGGGATATGAACCTGCTGTCAGGCGCCGGGTCGAAGATGCCGGTGACCGGAGGGGCTTTCTTGGTGGGTGTCATGGGTCTCTCTGGCGTACCCTTCATGAGCGGGTTTTTCTCCAAAGATATGATCCTCGCGGGCGCCCTGGCCGGTCACCAATACGCGGCCCTTCTCCTGGCCGGGCTCGGGGCGGTCCTGACTGTGGTGTACTCCTGGTCCGCGTACATCAAGGTGTTCCGCGGGAGTCAATCGGAGGCGGTTCGAAAGGCTCACGAGGCACCTTTGTCCATGGAGATCCCCATGGCTATACTGGCCATCCTTACGCCCTTCTTCTGGCTGTCGATCGGAGTCGGGAGCAGCGGACTTCACGACACCGTCCCGGGACTCGGGATCCATGAGATATCTCCTCTGTACCTGGTTGAGGAGACCTTTGGCAGCACGGCATTCCTCATCTCCCTTGTTGCTCTGGTCATCGGGTTTGTCATTGTCCGGAGGCGTTCTCTGGTGCTGGGATGGATGGAGTCTCACGCCGCAGGCTTTGTGTCCGCCTGCAAAGAGGGGTTCTATTTCGACCGGCTTTTCGTCCTGCCCGGAGAGGCGTCAAGGCGGAACCGCAGAGACTCCCGCCGAGGGTGATTTTGCCTGCTCTTTTACCTTCTCATGCAGCCGTTGACACCGCATTTGGCGGGTGCTAAACTCTTAAAGCGTGCCTTTTTTGGTTTGTCAAGCAGGAGGAAGCACGATGTCGAACCGGCCCTTCAGTTCTGGGGAGAGCCGTCAAAGCTCTCAGAGGGAACGGCTTCGACCTGGGAAGGAACGGCTTCCCGGGGTGAAGTCCACCGAAAGGGCAGTTCAGAACGGTCTTTGTAAGGCAGTCTATGTCGCCAAAGACGCCGAAGAACGCGTCGTCAAGAACCTCCTAAGGCTGTGTCAGGAAAAGGGCATACCTGTGTCTTTTTTTGGTTCCATGAAGGAGTTGGGCGAGTTCTGTTCCCTCAAGGTAGGCGCATCTGCCTGCGCTATCTTGAAAGATGGGCAAACTGAGGCAGAAAAAGGGGGTTAGAAGGTGCCGACAATCAACCAATTGGTACGGCAGGGCCGCACGGCAGCGCAGGGTACATCCAAGTCCCGTGCTCTAAGGGGTAATCCCTTCAAGCGCGGCGTCTGCACTGTGGTCCGAACCACTCAGCCAAAGAAGCCAAACTCGGCACTACGGAAGATCGCTCGTGTCCGTCTAGTCAACGGGATTGAGGTGACGGCCTATATCCCCGGCGTTGGACACAACCTGCAGGAGCACTCGGTTGTGTTGGTCCGGGGTGGTCGTGTAAGGGATCTTCCTGGCGTTCGTTATCACATAGTCAGGGGCACCCTCGACGCCGCCGGCGTGGCCGACCGTAGACAGGGCCGTTCGCTGTACGGTGCCAAGAGGCCGAAGAAGTAATCTTTCGGAGGTAATGTTGAATGCCTAGACGTGGCGGAGCGCCGGACAGGGAGTGGACACCTGATCCAGTGTACAATTCAATCCTGGTGACCAGGATAACCAACAAGGTCATGAACTCGGGCGAGAAGGCTGTCGCCCGCAAGATCATGTACAACGCGATGGACATTATCCGCGAGAAGACTGGGAAGGACCCTATTGAGGTTCTCGATACCGCGATCAAGAACGCCATGCCGGTTCTTGAGGTCCGTCCCAGGAGGGTAGGAGGAGCGACCTACCAGGTTCCCATCGAGGTAAGAAACGAACGGCGTCTTTCGCTGGCCATCCGTTGGATCGTTGATTTCGCCCGGCAGCGGAGCGAGCGTGGGATGGAGAACCGTTTGGCAGGGGAGATCCTTGACTGCGCAAATAACACCGGCAGCACCGTGAGACGCAAAGAAGAGATGCACAAGATGGCGGAAGCCAACAGGGCCTTCGCGCACTATCGCTGGTAAGGCGTCCAGGGAGCTCAGGATTCGGGAACTCAGGGTTCAGGGGAAGCAAGATTCAGGGGTTCAGAGGATTGAGAGGCCAGACAACTCAGGAAAGGGGGGATTTCGATGCCGAGGACATTTCCGCTGGAGAGGATCCGCAACATAGGTATCATGGCTCACATCGATGCGGGAAAGACAACCACCACCGAGCGGATCCTGTTCTACACGGGAAAGGTGCATAGGATGGGTGAAGTCGATCAAGGCTCTGCAGCCATGGACTGGATGATCCAGGAGCAGGAGCGGGGAATAACCATCACCTCCGCCGCTACGACCTGCTATTGGAAAAACTGTCGAATCAACATTATAGATACTCCAGGGCACGTTGACTTCACGGCGGAGGTGGAACGGAGCCTCAGAGTGCTGGACGGCGCCGTAGCCATATTCTGCGCCAAGGGCGGCGTCGAACCCCAATCCGAGACGGTATGGCGTCAGGCCGACAAGTACAAGATCCCCCGTATCGCCTACATCAACAAGATGGATTCAACAGGCGCCGACTTCTTCCGCTCCGTGAGGATGATCAAGGACCGCTTGGGTGCCGAACCCGTGGTTATCGGTCTCCCAATAGGTTCGGAAGAAGGCTTCTCCGGGGTCCTGGACCTCATTGAGATGCAGGCCTTCCATTGGGTTGATGAGATGGGGCTGGAGATCGAGAAGCGAGAGATCCCGGAAGACCTCAGGGAGCTGGCTGAGGAGTACAGAGAGCGCCTCATTTCGGCCGCGTCGGACTATGATGAGGCCGTGCTGGAAGCCTATCTGGCAGGCGACGAGCTTTCAGGCGAACTCCTAAGAGGAGCTCTCCGCAAGGGCACTCTGAGAAACGCCATAGTCCCTGTGTTGCCCGGGTCTTCTTTCAGGAAGAAGGGCGTTCAGGCCCTTCTAGATGCCATCGTCGACTATCTCCCTTCGCCCACGGACATACCTCCCGTGGAAGGGCATTTGCCGGTGACCGGCGAGACCGTCTGCAGGAAAGCCTCGGATGATGAACCTTTCAGCGCTCTGGCGTTCAAAGTGATGACCGATCCGTACGTAGGGCGGCTGACGTACTTCCGCGTGTACTCGGGCTCCGTCAACGCGAGGTCCTACGTATACAACGCCACCAAAGGGAAGAACGAGAGGTTCCAGCGGCTCTTGCTCATGCACGCGAACCACCGCGAGGATGTGGATGAAGCCCTTGCAGGTGACATCGTTGCTACTGTGGCTTTGAAGTTCACGACGACCGGGGACACCCTCTGCGATGAGAAACACCCGATTTTGCTTGAGGCTATCGCCTTCCCGGAGCCTGTGATCCAAGTCGCCATTGAACCCGCAACCAGGGCCGACCAGGACAGACTCTCCATATCCCTGCAGAAGCTTGCCGAGGAAGACCCAACCTTCTCCTACAAGTCTGACCAGGAGACCGGCCAAACCCTTATCGAGGGGATGGGTGAGCTGCATCTGGAGATCATCAGCGACCGTCTCCTCCGCGAGTTCGGCGTCACGGCTACGGTGGGGCGGCCCCAGGTGGCCTACAAGGAGACGGTGACCGGGGAGATTAGGGGCGAGGGCAGGTACGTCCGTCAGACGGGCGGCCACGGCCAGTACGGCCATGCCAAGATCAAAGTCGAGCCTCTAGGCCGGGGCCCGGGCTTCGAGTTCGTGAGCGCGGTGAAGGGCGACGTCATTCCGGCCCCCTTCATTCCGGCAGTTGAGGCCGGCGTGAAGGAAGCGCTGGAGAGCGGGCCGCTCATCGGGAACCCTGTGGTTGATGTCAGAGTGACTCTTGAGGATGGGTCCTATCATGAGGTAGACTCGTCTGAGTTGGCGTTTAAGGTCGCGGGTTCCATGGCACTCAGGGATGCGCTTTCCAAAGCCAAGATGGTTCTCTTGGAGCCCGTCATGAAGGTTGAGGTAACCACTCCCACAGACTACTTGGGGGAGGTGCTTGCCGATCTGAGCGCCCGCAGAGGGCAGATCCAAGGCATCGAGAGTAGAGACGGTTACGAGGTCATTGACGGTTCGGCCCCGCTTGCTTCCATGTTCGGGTATGCCACCGACCTAAGGTCCAGGACTCAGGGTCGGGGCACTTACACAATGCAGTTTCGGAGTTACGACGTAGTTCCGCCCAACGAGGCGGACAAGATCATCGCCCGGTACCTCGGGCGGCCAGTGGAATAAAAAGGAGGATCAATCAGCAAATGGCCAAGAAGAAGTTTGAGAGAACCAAGCCGCATGTCAACGTCGGTACGATTGGACACATCGACCACGGCAAGACCACCTTGACCGCAGCCATCACGAAAGTAATGGCTAGCAAGGGGCACGCCGAGTTTACCCCGTTCGACAAGATCGACAAGGCTCCCGAAGAGAAGGCCAGAGGCATCACCATTTCGGCTTCTCACGTGGAGTACGAGACCCCCAACAGGCACTACGCCCACGTGGACTGCCCGGGGCACGCTGACTACATCAAGAACATGATCACCGGTGCCGCCCAGATGGACGGCGCGATCCTTGTTGTGTCCGCTGCCGACGGCACCATGCCCCAGACCCGTGAGCACGTACTGCTTGCCCGTCAGGTTGGCGTTCCCGCCATGGTCGTGTTCCTGAACAAGGTCGACTTGGTCGACGACGAAGAGCTCCTTGAGATCTCCGAACTCGAGGTCAGGGACCTTCTCTCCAAGTACCAGTTCCCCGGCGACGAGGTGCCTGTCATCAGAGGTTCGGCTCTGAAGGCCCTTGAGTGCGGTTGCGGCAAAGATGATTGCCCGTGGTGCAAAGGGATCATCGATCTCATGAACGCCGTTGACAGCTACATTCCGACTCCCGAGCGCGCCGTCGACAAGCCGTTCCTGCTTTCCGTCGAAGACGTGTTCACCATCACCGGACGCGGCACAGTCGCCACCGGAAGGATCGAGCGCGGAGTCATCAAGCCCGGCGATACGGTCGAAATCGTAGGGCTTACCGAGAAGCCCAGGCAGACGGTTTGCACCAGCGTCGAGATGTTCAAGAAGATCCTGGACCAGGGCGAAGCCGGAGACAACGTCGGCTGCCTCCTGAGGGGTATCGCCAAGAACGAGGTCGAGCGTGGCCAGGTACTGGCTAAGCCCGGAACCATCAAGCCCCGCAAGAAGTTCAAGGCCCAGATCTACGTGCTCACGAGAGAAGAGGGTGGCCGTCACACCGCGTTCTTCACCGGCTACAGGCCCCAGTTCTTCTTCAGGACCACCGACGTCACCGGCGCGGTACAGCTTCCCGAAGGTGTCGAGATGGTAATGCCCGGCGACAACGTGACCATCAATGCCGAGCTTATCTCCCCCATCGCTATTGAAGAGGGAGTTCGCTTCGCTATCCGTGAGGGCGGCAGAACAGTAGCGTCAGGAGTAGTAACCCAGATCGAGGAGTGATCGTTTTGAGGAGGCAGCGAATCCGGGTTAGACTTCGGGCTTTTGACCACGAAGTCCTGGATCAGTCTGCGGGCCGAATTGTTGAGACCGCCAAGAGAACCGGCGCGCTCATCTCAGGCCCGGTCCCGCTTCCGACCGAGAGAAGCGTCTATACCATCCTCACTGCCCCCAACGGAGAGAAGGACATCCGCGAGCAGTTTGAGATGAGAGTGCATAAGAGGCTCATTGACATCATGGAGCCAACGACCAAGACCATGGACGCGCTCACGAGACTCGATCTTCCTGCAGGGGTAGACATCGAGATCAAGAGTGTATGAACCAAGCTTCGTGATGGAGGAGGTAGCGTGCTATGAAGGCCATCCTCGGCAGAAAGCTCGGGATGACCCAGGTGTTTCAGGATAATGGGGAGCTCGTACCCGTTACCGTCATTGAAGCCGGTCCGTGCACAGTCGTTGAGAAGAGAACTCTTGACAAGGACGGATACCTTGGCGTTCAGCTGGGATTTGGTTTCGTGAAGGAGCGCGAGCTTTCCAAGCCCGTACTGGGTCAGTTCAAGAAGAGAGATCTGACTCCGGTCAAGTTTCTCAGGGAAGTCCGCGTCGGAGAAGACGAGAAGCTGGAGATCGGCGACGAGGTCAAGGTTACGGTTTTCAAGTCAGGTGATGTGGTCGACGTAAGCGGCAGGTCCATTGGCAAGGGCTTCGCCGGCGTCATCAAGCGTCACAACTTCAGGCGGAGTGCCATGGCCCACGGGTCCAAGTACCATCGCGGGGTGGGTTCTCTGCAGTCGAGAGACGCTTCCAGGGTGTTCCCGGGCAGGAGACTGCCGGGTCACATGGGAGACGAGAATGTGACGGTAACCGGCCTTAAGGTCGTGAGCGTGGATCCTGAGAAGAACCTGCTTCTCATTAAGGGTGCTGTCCCTGGCGCGAGGGGTTCCCTCGTTACGGTCAAAGCATCATCACGGCAAGGTTGAGACGAGGTTAAGGAGGGATCCTCGTGCCACAGGCAGAGGTTTTCAGTCCAAAAGGTGAAAAGGTCGGCGAGATTGGCCTTCCCGAAGGGTTGTTCGGGGCCAATCCCAACAAGAGCTTGATAAGGGCCGCCGTGCTTGCTCACCTGAACGCGTCCAGGGTCGGCACTGCCAAAGCCAAGACCCGGAGCGAGGTGCGGGGCGGCGGGCGGAAGCCTTGGAGGCAGAAGGGACTCGGTCGCGCCCGAGCGGGCACCATCAGGTCTCCTTTGTGGAGACACGGTGGAGTGGTTTTCGGTCCTCACCCCAGGGATTACAGCTGGGAGCTTCCCAAGAAGGTTAGGAGGCTGGCCCTTAAGTCGGCTCTTTCGGCGAAAGCCAAGAACGGTGAGATCACGGTCTTGACCGGCCTTACGATGGCCGCGCCCAAGACTAAGGACCTTTACGGTTTCCTCCAGAAGATGGGGGTAGTCGACAGCGTCCTTATCGTCACCGGCGATCACGAGCCCACCGTAGTCTTGTCGGCCAGAAACATCCCGGGCGTAAGGGTGACCACCGCCAGGGAGCTTTCGACCTACGAGACCATGCTCAAGAAGCACATTCTCATCACCGAGGATGCGGTGAGAAAGCTGGAGGAGGCGCTCACATGAACCTTACGGCGAGAGATATCATCATCGAGCCTCTGGTGACTGAGAAGACCAATGAGGCCATGGGCTTGGGGACATACACCTTCAGGGTGCACCCCAATGCGACCAAGGCCGATATCCACAACGCTGTGGAAGCCATATTCAAGGTGAGGGTCGTGAAAGTGAACACCATGAATGTGGTCGGCAAACCCAGAAGGATGGGCCTGAGGACCGGCCGCACGCCTTCGTGGAAGAAAGCAATAGTGAAACTGGCGCCCGGTCAGAAGATCGAGTTCTTCGAGGGTGTGTAGGAGGGAGACTGAATGCCTGTAAAGAGCTATAAGCCAACCTCCCCCGGTCTTCGTGGAAGGTCGGCAAGCACTTTCGAAGAGATCACAAAGACTGCTCCCGAGAAGTCTTTGATCTTCTCGAAAAAGAAGAGTTCTGGCCGCAACAGTCAAGGCAGGGTCACCGTTCGTCACAGGGGCGGCGGTGCCAAGAAGAAGGTCAGGATTGTGGACTTCAAGCGGTCCAAGGACGATATCCCGGCCAAGGTCACGGCCATAGAATACGATCCCGGCCGGTCTGCCAGGATCGCGCTCCTTACCTATGCCGATGGTGAAAAGCGGTATATCGTGGCTCCGCTCGGCTTGAGCGTGGGCGATGTCGTGAAGTCAGGGCCAAATGCCGACATCAAACCCGGGAATGCACTGCCTTTAGACAACATCCCCACCGGTACCATGGTGCACTGCGTGGAGATGGTCCCTGGCAAAGGCGCCCAGATAGCCAGGAGCGCCGGAGCGGCGGTCCAGCTTATGGCAAAGGAAGGCGGCTTCGCTCTCTTGCGCCTCTCTTCGGGCGAGCAGCGCAAAGTCCCTGTCATGTGCAGGGCTACAATTGGCCAAGTCGGCAACGTCGAGCATGAGAACACGTCCCTGGGCAAGGCGGGCGCCAATCGCCACAGGGGATGGCGTCCCACTGTCCGAGGTGTTGTCATGAACCCGGTCGACCACCCGCACGGTGGCGGCGAAGGCAAGTCGCCCGTGGGGCTCCCCGGGCCGCTCACGCCTTGGGGCAAGCCGGCACTTGGCTACAAGACCAGGAAGAAGAACAAGGCTTCTGACAAGCTCATTGAGAAGCGCAGAAAGTAAACGAGGAAGGAGGGGGCGATTGTGAGCCGGTCGGCAAAGAAAGGACCGTATGTTGACGCCAAGCTCTTGGAGAAGATACGCGCCATGAACCAGAAGGGCGAGAAGCGCGTGCTAAGGACCTGGGCCAGGGCTTCTACCATAGTCCCGGAGATGGTGGGTCATACCATCGCGGTGCACGACGGAAGGAAGCACGTCCCGGTCTACATCACCGAGGACGCCGTTGGCCACAAGCTGGGCGAATTCGCTCCCACACGGACATTCAGAGGTCACGGAGCGCACACAGAGCGTTCCACCGCTTTGAAGTAAGGGGGTTACCGAGGTAGACATGGAAGCCAGAGCGATAGCAAGGCACCTGAGGATATCCCCCTCCAAAGTGAGGATCGTGGCCAATCTTGTGCGGGGGAAAGCGGTAAAAGAGGCGTTGGCGATTCTCAAGTTCACTCCCAAGCGGGCTTCTCACCTTATCCAAAAGGTGATCGAGTCGGCCGCGGCCAACGCCGAGAACAACCTTGAGATGAACAAGGACGCCCTCGTGGTGTCAGAGATATATGTGGACCAGGGGTCCACCCTGAAGAGGTACCATCCTCGTCAGCGAGGGCAAGCCTTTGCGATTCAGAAGAAGACTTCTCACATCACGGTTGTAGTCCGGGAAAGAGAGGAGGGTTAATCGTGGGACAGAAGACTCATCCGAAGGGGTTACGCCTTGGAGTCATCTACGACTGGGACTCCAGGTGGTTTGCCCGGAAGAAGAACTTTTCAGAACTCCTCCTCGAAGATAAGAAGATCCGGGATCATGTGAAAGGCAAGCTCGGCCAGGCCGGTATCTCCAGGATCGAGATCGAGAGGAAGCCCCAAGAAGTCACCGTGACGGTACACGCGGCCAAGCCCGGCGTCGTGATCGGCAGGGGCGGCACCGGTATCGAAGCTCTTCGCAAAGAGCTGGTGGAGCTTACCGGCAAGAAGAAGGTCATCCTTCACGCTGTTGAGGTCAAGAACCCCGAGATCGACGCACAGCTCATAGCCGAGAACGTTGCCGATTCAATTGAGAGGCGCGTGTCCTACAGGAGAGCGATGAAGCAGGCCATCATGCGGGCCATGCGCTCCGGTGCCAAGGGTATCAAGATCAGGGCTTCAGGACGCTTGGCCGGCGCGGAGATCGCCCGTCGCGAGAGGGCCGGCGAAGGCACCGTTCCGCTGCATACCTTGCGTGCGGACGTTGACTACGGGTTTGACGAGGCGCACACCACGTATGGCCGTATCGGTATCAGGGTGTGGGTGTACAAAGGTGATATCCTCCCACAGAAAACCAGAACGGCTCAGCAGGCCGCAGCCGAGGGAGGGAAATAAGCCATGTTGATGCCCAAGAGAGTGCGGTGGCGAAAGCAGCACAAGGCTCCCTATGAGGGCAAGGCCAAGAGGGGCAGCGAGCTCTTCTACGGTGAGTACGGTCTGCAAGCTCTGGAAGGGGCCTGGATCACCGACAGGCAGATCGAGGCAGCCCGCGTGGCGCTCACCCGTTCCATCAAGCGTGGAGGAAAGGTTTGGATCAGGATTTTCCCCGACAAGCCGATGACGAAGAAGCCCGCCGAGACCCGTATGGGCAGCGGAAAGGGAAATCCGGAGTCATGGGTGGCGGTAGTGAAGCCAGGGAGGATCCTGTTCGAGATCGCCGGCGTGTCCGAAGCCGATGCCAGAGAAGCTCTCCGGCTCGCGGGCACCAAACTGCCCGTCCACACCAAGTTCCGGATGCGGCAGGAAGCCCAAGGAGAGGCACAAGATAAGGCGGTGAACAACGATGAAGGTGCAGGAGATTAGGGATCTGAATGACAAGGACTTGGAGAAGAGGCTGGACGACCTGAAGGAAGAGCTCTTCAACCTGCGCTTTCAGATGACCACCGGACAGCTTGACAATGTCATGCGCCTCCGGGAAGTTAAGCGGTCCATCGCCAGGGTGAAGACGGTTCAGCGCCAGCGCGAGCTAGGCAAGCTCGCCCAGGAGGTCTAGATATGGAACGCGGAATGCGCAAAGAGATGACGGGCGTGGTCGTTTCTGACAAGATGGACAAGACCCGCGTCGTGGCCATTGAGACTTGGAAGACCGTACCGAAGTACAGGAAGAGGGTGCGCTCAACCAGGAAGGTCAAAGCGCACGACGAGGAAAACTCGGCAGGCGTTGGCGATCTGGTCCGCATCGTGGAGTCCAGACCCTTCTCCCACGACAAGAAATGGCGGGTGGCCGAAGTCCTCCAGAAGTCCAAGGGCGCCGGGGGTGACCAGAAGTGATCCAGCAGGAGACGAGGCTCAAGGTGGCTGACAACACCGGGGCCAGAGAGATCATGTGCATCAAGGTTCTGGGCGGAGCCCTCCACCGGTACGCCGGACTGGGTGACGTCATTGTGGCCTCGGTAAAGGAGGCCACTCCCGGAGGCGTTGTCAAGAAAGGACAGGTCGTCCGGGCGGTAGTCGTGCGGACCACCAAGAACGTGAGACGCAGGGATGGCAGCTATATCAGGTTTGACGATAACGCCGCGGTCATTCTAAGGGACGACAAAGAGCCGCAGGGCACCCGCATTTTCGGGCCTGTGGCGAGGGAACTCCGGGAGAAGCACTTCGCGAAGATCGTATCCCTGGCTCCCGAAGTCCTTTAAGGATCCCTAAGGTGGTGTGAGGATGAACATTCGTAAGGACGACACCGTACTCGTCATAAGCGGGAAGTACCGGGGTAAGAAGGGGAAGGTCGTAAGGGCGATGCCGGCCGTGAACCGCGTTGTGGTTCAGGGCGTCAATCTCAGGAAGCGTCACCGAAGACCCAGCAAGGATCTGCCTCAGGGCGGCATAGTCGAGGCCGAGGGACCCATTGACAGGTCCAACGTTCTTCTCGTGTGCCCGAAATGCGGAAAGCCTACCCGGATCGGAGCCCGAATTGCCGGAGAAGGCAAGAAGGTCCGAACATGCCAGAAGTGCGGCGAAGCCATTGACAAGTGAGGTAGATGGACGTGGCGCTAAAGGAAACCTATCGTGACGAAGTCATTCCGGCGATGACGAAGGCTTTCAATTACAAGAACGTTCTTCAAGTGCCCAAGGTCACGAAGGTCACCATCAATATGGGAGTAGGAGAGGCAACCCAGAACGCCGACGCTCTGGAAGCTGCCGCATCCGATCTCGCCAAGATCGCCGGTCAGAAGCCTGTCATCACCAAGGCCAAAAGGTCCATATCGGCGTTCAAGGTGAGAGCGGGCATGAACGTGGGGTGCAAGGTCACTCTTCGGGGACAGCGGATGTACGACTTTCTCGAGAAGCTGTTCTTCGTCGTTCTCCCCCAGGTAAGGGACTTTAGGGGCGTGTCGCCCGACGGGTTTGACGGGCGCGGCAACTACTCTCTGGGCCTCAGGGAGCAGCTCATATTTCCGGAGATCGACTACGACAAGGTCTCCAAGGTGAGAGGTATGAACATCACCATCACCACAACTGCCAAGACCGACGAAGAGGGTTTGTACCTCCTCAAGGCATTAGGCATGCCGTTCAAGAGGTAGGGGGGATATAGATGGCAGGGCTAGCCAAGATTCTGAAAGCGCAGAAAGAGCCAAAGTACCGGACCCAGCGGTTGAACCGCTGCAAGATCTGCGGCAGGGCGCATGCCTACATCCGCAAGTTCGGAGTCTGCCGGCACTGTTTCCGGAATTTGGCCCACAGGGGAGAGATCCCCGGCGTGACCAAGGCCAGCTGGTAGGAGGGACGTTACCATGACACATGATCCAATTGCGGATATGCTGACTCGGCTCCGCAACGCCGGCATGGCCAGACACGAGAAGGTGGAGCTACCGGCATCCAAGATGAAGGAGCGAGTGCTGAAAGTCCTGAAGGACGAGGGGTACATCAGGGACTTTGAGGTAGTCGCTGAGAAACCGGTACCCAAGATCAAGGTGTACCTGAAATACGGGCCCGGGAAGAAGCGGGCAATTACCGGGATCAGGCAGATATCCAAGCCCGGACTTCGCGTCTACGCGCCGAAGGACGAGATTCCCAGGGTGTTGGGCGGTCTCGGCATCGCCGTGGTCTCGACTTCCAAAGGGGTCATGACTGACCGTTCGGCGAGAGAATTGAGACTCGGGGGCGAAGTGATCTGCTACGTCTGGTAAGCGGGAGGTCTTTATCGTGTCACGAATCGGACTAAAACCAATACCGGTCCCCAAGGGAGTCACGGTGTCCCGGGACGGAGACACTCTGACCGTTAAGGGCCCCAAGGGTGTCCTCTCACGGACGTTTCACCCCGAGATG
Organism: uncultured Eubacteriales bacterium; assembly: GCA_964646835.1. Lineage (GTDB taxonomy): Bacteria > Bacillota > Sulfobacillia > Fermentithermobacillales > Fermentithermobacillaceae > UBA3951. Next base: position 29,195 of record CAZYFG010000001.1, read on the forward strand.
GCGGTTAAGGTGGAAGCAGACCAAATACTGGTCGAAAGGCCCTCGGACGAGAGGCTTCACAGATCGCTCCACGGCCTTACCCGGACTCTCATCGCAAATATGGTGCACGGTGTGACTGAAGGATATGAGAAGACGCTGGAGATCTCGGGGATGGGGTATCGCGCCTCCAAATCAGGCGACAAGGTCGTGCTCAACTTAGGCTTCATTAAGCCGGTTGAGATTGTCCCTCCCCAGGGTATTGAGATAACGGTGAACAGCCCCACGTCCGTCACCGTGAGGGGCATAGACAAAGAGAGAGTCGGGCAACTGGCGGCCGAGATCCGCGCCCTCCGTCCACCTGAGCCGTACCAGGGTTCCGGTGTCAAATACGCTGGCGAGAAGATCAGGCGCAAGGTCGCCAAGGCGACGAAGTAGGCCGCTCGAGGAGGATTGACCCTATGGCTTTGAAGACTAAAGAAGAGAAGAGACAGAGGCGCCACCTTAGAGTGCGGAAACGCGTCATAGGCACGGCCGAGCGGCCCAGACTGTGCGTGTTCAGGAGCGGGAAGCACATCTACGCCCAGGTGATCGATGACACCTTGCAGCGGACTCTCGTAGCCGCTTCCTCCGTCGAACCCTCGTTTAGGGAAAGCAAGACGTCCGGAGGGAACGCGAAGGGAGCTGCCGAGGTAGGGAAGCTCCTTGCCGAAAGGGCCCTGGAAAAGGGGCTCAAGAAGGTTGTCTTCGACCGTGGCGGATACCTCTATCACGGAAGGATTAAGGCGCTTGCGGAAGCCGCCAGAGAGGGCGGTCTGGACTTTTAAGATGCGGGGTGATTACTTGGTGAATTCCAGCCGGCAAAGAAGGGGCCGTGAGGACAGGTCATCGAAAGACCTGCCCCTTGAGAGGCCTCAAGAAGAGTTTAGAGACGAAGTAGTAAGCGTCGGACCTGTATCTAAGACCGTCAAAGGCGGCCGCAGGCGCAGCTTCCGCGCGCTGGTTGTCGTGGGCAACGGAGACGGTAAAGTTGGGGCGGGGCTCGGAAAAGCCCTGGACCTCACCGATGCCATCAGAAAAGGTATTGATGATGCCAAGAAGAACCTCATCGAGGTTCCCCGCCACGTGAGCACCATCACCCACGAAGTGATAGGCCGTCATGGAGCAGGGATGGTGCTTCTCCGCCCCGCTTCCCCGGGTACCGGCATCATCGCCGGACGTGGCGTGAGGCCGCTCATGGAGCTCGCGGGCATTCAGGACGTATTGGCCAAGTCTCTCGGTTCGGCCAACCCGTACAACGTGGTTTACGCCACAATTGACGCTCTCAAGCAGCTCCGCACCGCGACCGAGGTAAGGGAGATCCGCGGGAAGGTCAAGAAGGCGGAAGCCAGAGCGGAATCGGAGGTCGGAGTTAATGGAATTGCATGACCTTAGTCCGAACCCGGGCTCAGTCAGAAAGGCCAAGAGGAAGGGCCAGGGCATTGGCTCGGGCAACGGCAAGACCGCCGGCAGGGGTCATAAGGGCCAGAAGGCAAGGTCCGGCGGGACCAAGGGGCCGGGGTTTGAGGGCGGACAGATGAGGCTCACCATGAGGCTCCCTAAGCGGGGTTTCCACAACATTTTCGGTGTGGAATATGACCTCGTGAATGTGGGCGACCTGGATAGGTTCGAGTCCGAAGCCCAAGTCGGTCCCGAGGAACTGAAACAAGCCGGTTTGATGAGAAGGAATTCGGGACGTCTCAAGGTCCTGGGCGAGGGAGAGCTCACGAAGACCCTTACCGTCAAGGCCCACGCGTTTTCCAGATCAGCAAAGGAGAAAATCGAGGCCGCCGGCGGCAAGGCCGAGGTGATATAGATGATCGCAACGCTCAGGAACGCATGGCAGATCCCGGACCTCCGTAAGAAGATCCTCATTACGGTTTCGCTGCTCGTGGCATTTCGAGCGGGGGTCGCGGTTCCTGTGCCGGGCATTGTCCCCGAAGTGATCCAGCAGCTTTTCAGCGCCGGAACTCTGTTCGCGTTCATGGACCTCTTCTCCGGAGGCGCCCTTTCCAATTACTCGGTCTTTGCCATGAGCATATATCCTTACATCAACGCCTCGATCATCATGCAGCTATTGCAGATGGTGATCCCCAAATGGGAGGAAATGTCCAAAGACGAGGACGGGCGCAAGAAACTCCAGGGATACACGCGGTACGGCACCATCATCTTGGGGACCATTCAGGCGACCGGTATGACCGTGGCGATCAGGGCCAGGGGCGCGCTCGTGAGCAACTCGGTGTGGCTCTTGATCGAGGCAATACTCAGTCTGGTGGCGGGTACCGCTTTGCTCATGTGGCTCGGTGAGGTCATAACGGAGAAAGGTATCGGAAACGGGATCTCTCTCTTCATCTTCGCCGGTATCGTGACGGGCATTCCCAGGGAACTCGCGCAGATCTGGGGGCTTCTCCGTTCGGGTGAAGCCAAGTGGTACAATGGGGTCTTGCTCCTCCTGGTATCAGTCGTAACCATTCTCCTGGTCATATGGATAACCGAGGGAGAGCGGAGGATCCCAGTCCAGTACTCCAAGCGAGTCGTAGGTCGCAAGATGATGGGGGGCTACGCGACAAACATTCCCCTGCGCATCAACCAGGCAGGCGTGATCCCGGTCATCTTCGCGTCATCGCTCCTCTCTTTCCCGGCGACTATAGCGTCCTTCGTCGATAAGCCGTGGGCCGCGAAACTGGGTGAGTTCTTCAGCTATACTCAGCCGTGGTATACTGCCATGTATGCCGTCTTGATATTCGGTTTCACGTTCTTCTATACCGGGATGGTTTTCAACCCATTGGAAGTCGCGGACAACATGCGGAAGTACGGCGGATTCGTTCCCGGCATGAGGCCCGGGAAACCCACGGCTGACCTCCTTTCCAGGATAGTGACCAGGATAACGGCCGTAGGAGCGCTGTTCCTCACGGGCGTCGCCGTCCTTCCCAACTTCATGATCCAGATCACAGGGCTTCCCGGTTTCCACGCGCTGGGCGGCACCGCTCTCATCATCGTGATCGGCGTGGCCCTTGAGACCATGAAACAGATAGAGACCCAGCTCGTAATGAGGAACTACCAGGGTTTCTTGAAATAAGGAGATGTTGACATGAGGCTCTTGCTGTTGGGTGCGCCCGGTTCGGGCAAGGGGACTCAGGCCAAGCTCTTGGCTTCCGAGTTCGGCCTCATGCATGTCGCGCCCGGAGATATCTTCCGGGCCGAAATCCGTGCCGGTACAGAACTGGGGCGCTTGGTGGAAGGAATTATGGCGCGAGGCGAGTTGGTGGACGATGCCACCACGATCCGCGTCATTGACACGAGGCTTTCATCGGAAGAGGCTAAGAATGGGTTTGTCTTGGACGGCTTTCCGAGAACCATTTCCCAGGCAGAGGCTTTGGACCGAATCCTCTCCGGCCGCGGCGAGTCTCTGGACCTGGCGGTGGCCCTCGAAGTTCCGGAAGAAGCCATTCTAAAGCGCGCGCTTTCGAGGAGAGTCTGCAGCGTGTGCGGCAAGCCGCACAACCTTGCCTTGCAGCCTCCGAAGGTTGCCGGCAAGTGTGACGACTGCGGCTGCGATCTCATAACGCGGAAGGACGACCGCGAGGAGACCGTGAAGGAACGTCTGGCGGTCTACCGCGAGTTCACCGAACCGCTGGTGGCCTACTACGAAGGAAAGGGCATTTTGGAGGTCGCTTGTGGAGAAGGGGAAGTCGGCGAGGTTTTTGAGAGGGTCAAAGAGACTCTCAGGAAACGGAATCTGCTAAAGTAAGAAGAGGTTTCATGATCATTCTCAAGAACGAGAAGGAAATCGAACTGATGGCAGGCGCAGGGAGAGTCGCAGGGCTCTGCCTGAAGATGCTTGGCACCAAAGTGAGGCCGGGGATCACCACGGCCGAGCTGGACCGGATGGCTGAGGAATTCATACGCGGGATGGGCGCTGTCCCAACCTTCAAGGGATACCACGGCTTTCCGGCGAGCATCTGCGCATCGGTGAACGATGTCGTGGTCCACGGTACTCCCGACGGCACGCGGCTTAGGGAGGGAGACATCATCTCCATTGATGTCGGCGCCACCCTGAACGGTTTTGTGGGGGACACGGCGGCCACGTTCCCCGTGGGCAAGGTAAGTCCCCTTGCCGAGACGCTCATACGGGCGACTCGGGAGGCGCTTTACGCGGGTATCGGGGCTGCGGGTGAGGGTAGGACACTCGGCGACATAGGCTACGCTGTCCAGTCGGTGGCGAGCAGATACGGCTTCAGCGTGGTCCGCGACTACGCGGGGCACGGTGTGGGCAGGAACATGCACGAGGACCCGTCCGTACCCAACTTCGGTGTCCCGGGTACCGGTCCGGTTCTCCGGCGGGGCATGGTCATGGCGATTGAGCCAATGGTGAACGTAGGCAGCTATGAAGTGGTC
>CAZYFG010000001.1:33651-34185 GCA_964646835.1 uncultured Eubacteriales bacterium
GCTATCGGCTCACTTTGAGCACACAGTCGCCATAACACCGGCGGGTACCAGGTGTCTAACAGAGGTTTAGCTCCTGGCGAGCGAGACGCGCTGGTATAAGTTGCCATACGGTGGACAGACTTCTATAGGTGCATGAGGGGGAATTCGATGCCGAAGCAGGACAGCATTGAGATTGAGGGCAAAGTTGTGGAGCCGCTTCCCAATGCAATGTTTCGGGTGGAGATTGAGGGGGGACACAAGGTCCTCGCTCACATATCCGGGCGCATGAGGATCAACTTCATCAAGATCCTTCCGGGAGACCGGGTTCTCGTCGAGCTCAGTCCCTATGACCTCACGCGAGGTCGGATAACGCGGCGCCTGAGGTAAAGGGGGTTTTGAGGTTGAAGGTACGGCCTTCAGTCAAGAAGATATGCGAAAAGTGCAGGATCATCAGACGGCACGGCCGGGTGATGGTGCTCTGCTCGAATCCTAAGCACAAGCAAAAGCAGGGCTGACACGGGGGTGAGTAAATGGCTCGTATAGCAGGAGTAGATT
>CAZYFG010000001.1:34195-42201 GCA_964646835.1 uncultured Eubacteriales bacterium
ATACTAGTACATTTCACCTTTAATATATTTAGGACAAACAAAAATAAAAAAACAATTAATTTGGAGGTGCAAAAAAATATGGCTCGTATAGCAGGAGTAGATTTGCCTAGAGACAAGAGGGTTGAGGCCGCCCTTCCCTACATTTTCGGGATTGGTCCCACTCGCGCGAAGGTCATTCTGAGTAGCACCGGGGTTAGCCCTGATACACGCGTGAGAGACCTGACTGAAGAAGAGGTCTCGCGCATCAGAGAGTTCATCGACAGGAACTACAAGGTCGAGGGCGACCTTCGCACCGAGACCCAGATGAACATCAAGAGACTCATTGACCTGGGAACCTACAGAGGGCTCCGGCACAGGAGAGGCCTTCCTGTGAGGGGGCAGAGGACTCAGACAAACGCCCGGACGCGCAAGGGGCCGAAACGTACCGTAGGCGTCAGACGGAAGAAGTAGGGAGGCGCTTTAGTTTTGGCAAAGAGAAGAGAACGTACTCGAAGAAGAGAACGACGTGTGGTTGAGAAGGGCGTCGCCCACATCAAATCGACGTTCAACAACACCGTCATCACAATAACCGACACCCAAGGGGGAGCCGTCTCGTGGTCAACCTCGGGCAAGATGGGTTTCAAGGGTTCGAGGAAATCCACGCCCTTCGCGGCCCAGATGGCCGCTGAGACCGCCGCCAAGACAGCCATAGACCAGGGCATGCGCGAGGTCGAGGTCATGGTCAAGGGTCCCGGGTCAGGTCGCGAAGCCGCTATTCGGGCTCTTCAGGCCGCGGGTCTCGAAGTGACCGCCATCAAGGATGTCACTCCGGTGCCCCATAATGGATGCAGGCCGCCCAAGCGGCGCCGCGTGTAAGGAGTGAGACCATGTCTAGACATACGGACGCAGTATGCCGTTTGTGCCGGCGGGAGAGCAATAAGCTGTATCTCAAGGGAGACAAGTGCTTCACTAAGTGCACCCTAGAGAAGCGTCCGGCTCCGCCGGGACAGCATAGCAGGACGAGAAGACCCAGCGAATACGGCACCCAGCTTAGGGAGAAGCAGAAGGCACGACGTTTCTACGGCGTGGGCGAGAGGCAGTTCCGGAACTATTTCGCCAGAGCGGCAAGGGTTCGCGGAGAGACGGGCAAAACTCTCATGCTTCTTCTGGAGAGGCGCCTGGACAACGTCGTTTACCGGGCCGGGTTCGCGCGTTCCCGCGCCGAGGCTCGCCAGATTATCGGTCACGGACACATTGAGGTCAACGGCCGCAAGGTGGACATCCCGTCCTTCCTGATTTCTGCGGGCGATGAGATCAAGCTGAGGCCCAGGGCGCTCAAACTCGAGAAGTTCAAGGCGATGGCTGAAGGACTGGCGGGTCATAACGTGCCCGCGTGGATGTCTCTTGACGCCGAGAACTGGAAAGTGACCATCCTCAGGCTGCCCGAACGAGACGAAGTAGACGCTCCGGTGGACGAGCGCCTAATCGTCGAGTTGTACTCGAAGTAAGTTGCCCCATTTGAAGCCTTGGGAATAAGGGGGGCTCCAGAAGAATGTTCAATTTCATAGAGCCGAAGGTAGAATGCGAGGAGATCTCAGAAGACCGCAAGTACGGCCGGTTCGTGGTTGAACCGCTGGAAGGCGGGTACGGAGTCACGATCGGCAATTCTCTTCGCAGAGTGCTCCTTTCGTCCCTAACGGGAGCGGCGGTTACCAGGCTGAATATCGACGGGGTACTTCACGAGTTTTCGACCATCCCCAACGTCAGAGAAGACGTAACCGACATTCTCTTGAACGTGAAGGCTCTGGTGGTGAAGCTGCACAGCCCCGGACCGAAGGTGGTCCGCATCGACAAGGAAGGTCCCGGGGAAGTCACCGGCTATGACATTATTGCCGATGCCGACGTGGAGATAATCAACCCCGAGATCCACATCGCTGACTTGGACTCGGGTGCCCGGCTCTTCATCGAACTGACTATCGAAGAGGGACGCGGGTATGTGACGGCAGAGGCAAACAAGATCCCGGGCCAACCGATAGGCGTCATCGCCATGGACGCGCGGTTCACGCCCGTGACGAAGGTGAACTACAGCATCGAGGCCACACGTGTGGGCCAGAGGACAGACTATGACAGGCTGGTCCTTGAGATCTGGACCGACGGCAGCGTAAGGCCGGACGAAGCCCTTGAGAACGCTTCCGCGATTCTGATCGAGCACTTCGGGCTGTTCCAGAACCTTTCGGATAAGGTAAGGGAAGATGCCGACGTAGAAGTGTCCGGCGAGAAGAGTGAAGTCGAGAAGGCCCTTGAGATGCCCATTGAGGAGATGGAGCTCTCGATGAGGTCGTTCAACTGCCTGAAGCGAGCCGGTATCAACACGGTCGGCGAGCTCATCCAGAAGACAGAGGAAGAGATATCTAAAGTACGCAACATGGGCAAGAAGTCCCTTGAGGAAGTCAAGAACAAGCTTGCCGAGATGGGACTCGCTTTCCGCCCTGAAGAGGAATGAGGTGCACTAGACTTGGGTTACTCGCGATTTGACCGGCCTATGGGGCAGCGCCGTGCGCTGCTCAGGGGCCTTGTGACTTCGCTTCTGGAGAGCGAACGCATTGAGACCACGCTCGCCAAAGCCAAAGCGGCTCAGTCCATTTCGGAGAAAATGATAACTTTGGCCAAGGAGGACAACCTCGCGGCCAGGAGGCAAGCCCTCGCGTACCTCACCAAGGAAGACGTCGTCAAGAAGCTCTTCGAGACGCTGGGTCCCAGGTACGCCCATCGCAACGGCGGCTATACCCGGATCCTGGATGTCCAGAACCGGCGCGGCGACGGGTCTCCAATGGCCATACTTGAGCTGATCCAGCCTGAGAAGTGACGGTGTGATGACGGAAGATACCGGGACCATAGAGGCGAAGGGTCTTCATCACCGGTACCAGTTGGGGGACAAAGAGTACGTAACGGCGTTGGCCGGGGCGGATGCGAAGGTGTCGCGGGGCGAGTTTCTCGCGATTATCGGGCCCAATGGGTCGGGCAAGTCTACCCTGGCTAAGCATTTTAACGTGCTTCTTCTGCCTGAGGCCGGGGACGTCTGGGTGTTTGGGATGAACACCAAGGACGAGAAGCTTACGTGGGAGATCCGCAGAAATGCGGGCATGGTGTTCCAAAACCCCGATAACCAGATCGTGGCGACCGTCGTCGAGGAAGACGTGGCTTTTGGGCCTGAGAATCTGGGGGTCGAACCGTCGGCCATCCGCGAGAGAGTCGACGAGGCCCTGAAGGCCGTGGAGATGGAGCACATGCGCCGGCATGCTCCCCATCTCTTGTCGGGAGGCCAGAAGCAGAGGGTTGCCATAGCGGGCGTCCTCGCAATGCGCCCGGGGTGCATCGTGCTGGACGAACCTACCGCCATGCTCGACCCAAGGGGCCGGGAGGAAGTCATGAAGACTGTCCGGGAGCTCAACAAGAAGCACGGAATTACCATCATCCACATCACCCACTACATGGACGAGGCCCTTTTCGCCGACAGAGTTTTGGTCATGGACCAAGGGAGAGTAATCATGGAGGGTCCGCCGAGAGAAGTGTTTCTGGAGAAAGAGAAGCTGGTAAGCCTGGGTCTGGACGTCCCGCCCCTGGGTCGTCTGTCGGAAGCCCTGGCAAAAGCCGGCGTGTCCGTGCGGCCCGATGCCCTTTCTGTTGAGGAATTGGTGGAAGAACTATGCCGATTGAAGTCAGGAGCCTAACTCACATATATCACAAAGGAAGCACGTCGGAGACCACGGCGCTCAAGGACGTCAGCTTCCGCATCGAAAACGGCGAGTTTGTCGGGCTCATTGGTCCGACCGGGTCGGGCAAGTCCACGCTCATACAACACCTGAACGGACTCCTCAAACCAACGTCCGGAGAAGTATTGGTGGATGGCCAGAACATCTGGGACAAAGGCATGAGCCTCCGGAAGCTCAGGCAGAGGGTCGGACTTGTCTTCCAATACGCCGAGCAGCAGGTGTTTGAGGAGACCGTGCGTGAGGACATCGCTTTCGGTCCGCGCAACCTGGGCCTTTCCTCTCGGGAAGTGATGGAGCGTGTTGAAGAGGCCGCGGCCATGGTGGGTCTCTCCAAGGACCTCCTGGACAGATCGCCTTTTGACCTTTCAGGCGGGCAACTCCGCCGCGTGGCAATCGCAGGCGTGGTGGCCATGAAGCCCGAGATCCTCATCCTGGACGAGCCCGCGGCCGGGCTGGACCCCAGGGGGAGAGATGGGATCCTTTCCAGCATTCAGAAGATGCACCGCGCCGGGATGACGGTTATCCTCGTATCCCACAACATGGAGGATGTCGCCAGGCTCTGCGGGAGGCTTCTGGTGCTCCACAAGGGAGAGCTTGCGGCAGACGGGAGTCCGAGGGAGATCTTTTCACGGAACGTGTTCGTGAGGGAGATTGGGCTCAGGGCGCCCGACGTAGTGAATCTCATGGAGAAACTGCGGGAGCGCGGCTGGAATGTGAGGACTGACATCGTCAACGTAGACGAGGCTCTCAAGGAGATACTTCGAGAGATGGGGAAGGAGGTCCCGGTCCTGCCATGATGTCTTCCGGCGTTATCATGGGCCAGTACTATCCGGCTTCGTCGCCGGTTCATGCGATGGACCCGCGGGCCAAGATCCTCATTGCCATCGTCTTCATGATCGTCTTGTTTGTCGGGAACAACTTCTACGCTTTCGCCATCATGGGGGCATTCGCGGGGCTTGCCATCGCGGCTTCCAAGGTTCCGTTAAAGCTCTTGATCAGAGGCTTGCGCCCCATACTGCTCATCATGGCCTTCACCATGATCCTTCACCTGTTTCTCACTCCCGGCCCCGTCATATTCAAGATAGGACCTCTGAAGGCAACCTGGGCCGGACTGGTTCAGGGGCTTTTCATCGGAGTGCGGCTCGTTATCCTCATCATGTTCACGTCGCTCCTTACGCTCACCACCTCGCCCATCGAGCTGACCGACGGACTCGAGGATATCCTGAAACCCTTCACCCGTCTGGGCGTTCCCGCCCATGAACTGGCAATGATGATGACGATAGCCCTCCGATTCATCCCCACCCTCCTGGAAGAGGCGGAACGGATTATGAAAGCCCAGATGGCCCGTGGAGCCGACTTCGAGTCGGGCAACATGGTGAAGCGCGCCAAGAGCCTTGTGCCTCTGCTCGTGCCCCTGTTCGTGAGCGCTTTCCGGAGGGCAGACGAGCTGGCCATGGCCATGGAGGCAAGGTGCTACAGGGGTGGAGAGGGACGCACCAGGATGCGGCAGCTTCGCTTGGCTGCCAGGGATTTTGTCGCTTTCGGCCTCGTTGCCGCCGCCGTCGCTTTGGTCTTTGTAGTCAGGATGAAGTTCGGCCCGGTGATCAGCCGGGTGTGATGTCGGGGTATCTGACTCGATACGAGGCTACCTGGTAGTACCTGAGACCATATGAGGCTGCCCAAAACTACCCGGGATTCGGCTTGTCTTGATTCAGTGAAGGTGACGCTCATGGTAGAGCCCACAGAACCAAGAGCACAGAGTCTCCGCCGGATAAGGGCCACGGTCCAGTACGACGGGACCGACTTTCTCGGATTCCAGCGGCAGGCGACTGGCCGTACCGTCCAAGGTGTTTTGGAAGGAGCCCTTGGGGAGCTCCTTAGACATCCCGTCACCGTCAAGGCGGCCGGACGGACCGACGCCGGAGTCCATGCGAAGGGCCAGGTAATCTCGTTTGTTACAGATAGCAGTATCCCGGCATCGAAAGTCCCCGGTGCAATCACGCCTTACTTACCTCCCGATGTGATTGTTTCCTCAGCCGATGATGTGGACGAAGCGTTCGACCCCCAGAAAGACGCTGTCTCAAAGACCTACTGCTACCGGGTGTGGCGCGGGGAGACCCCGGATATCTTTGTTGCCAGGTACTCATATTGGTGGCCGGGGCAGCTGGACTTCGACCTCATGGAAAAAGAGGCCACTTGGCTTGTGGGCCGGCACGACTTCGCTTCCTTGAGGGCAACCGGGTCTTCGGCAGTGACGACCGTCCGGGAGGTCATGAATGCCCATTGGGTGAAAAGGCCCGGGGAACCTCGGGGAGAGACGTGGGAGTTTTGGATAACCGCCGATGGCTTTCTCTACAAGATGGTGCGCCTCATCGTGGGAACGCTGATTGACGTGGGGAGGGGCCGGCTTCCGACGGGTACGGTGAAGCGCCTCCTCGAAGAACCCGGCTCAGGCGGGGCAGGGCAGTGCGCGCCTGGAAAAGGGCTTTGTCTGGAAGAGGTCGCGTTCCCGGACTCATGTATCTGACGCCCTCCACGCTCGGGGACCGGCTCTCTTCCGAAGCGTCAATGATAGAGTGGCTTCTTGTCAGGAAGACCCTTCCCGCCGTCTGATTGGCATCTCTTGCGTCTTCTCACACACTCTGTATGGTTGTGTCGCGTTTTTCTGCGCAGACTTCTAAGCGCAATGGAACGCGCGCCACAAGACATCACGGCGCCGGTTGTACTCCGGACGCCGTGATGTCAGCGGGCAGGGAGGGTTGAGTCTTGAGCGGTTCAGAACAACAGCCTTCCGGCATAGGAGATCGCCGCAAGCAAGCCGTCCGATGCGTTATGCACCAAGACGGGCCCAAGCAGGCTTTTCGTATGGTCGTACATGACCGCGTAGACGATCCCAAAAGCGAACGCGATGATAAGCTGCATTGGGTATAGGTGGGTTACCTTGAACGGGAAGATCGTGAATCCAACATGCGCCAGCGAGAACACCACTGCAGCAATGAGGCCCGCCGAGGATACTTCGAACCCGGGAAGCCGGACCTTTTCGTGCCACGATCTGGCCAGAATCGTCATGACAAGCGCCCTGAAGAGAAGCTCCTCGGAGATGCCGGGCATGGTGAACATGAAGAATAGGTTGCCGGTCACGTTGCGGGCAGTCAGAGGGTGATTCACGACCTGCGGTAAGCCTGATGACGACCTCATCATCCATGTGGTGATCACGCCGTACACAAGGCATCCGAGGCAGAACCTCCAGAAAACCTTGATAGACCAGTCTTTCTTCGAGAGGTTCAGGCCCCATGCGGAAGCCGGTCGCCGCCAGATCCTCGCCAGGACGAGAATCACAGCCGCGGTAAGCAACGTCTGCGCAATGTGGTGAAGGAAGCTCCACGCGAACACGCCGTCCGGATCAAGACCCCGGAACAACCGGACAGTCCCGTCGGCCGATACGGACGACAAGAGAGGGATCACGTAAGCCAGGAAGAGCACCGAGAAGAGATCTCGTATCTTGGTCATTTTGCAGGGTCAACCTCCTTGATCACTGAACAAACGGCCTCTTTTCCCGTTTGCAGAGGCGCATGATGGTGTCTTTTCCGGTAGTCAGAGCGACCGGCAGTCCTCCCGGAGGCTGCAGCCACTGACCGCTTAGCCAGACATTGTCCAAGCCTCCGATTCGCCCCGTGTGGGCCATCGCTTTTCCGCGGATGGTTGGCAGAAACGGCATGAATGCTCCCCTGTAGGCGTTGCAGTACCGCTCGTACGTCTTGGGCGTAGCGACATCCAGCAGCTTGAGCCTGTCTGCCATGTGAGGGAACCGTGTCTCGATTGCCCGGAGAACCGAAGCGCCAATCCGTGCCTTCTCCCGCCGGTAGGCTTCCGTATCTTTGGCCAGAGCGTCCCATGCTTCGTAATCCCTATGGAATTGGTTGATCGCGCAGGTGATGAGAGTCTCACCTTCCGGAGCGAAATGGGGTTCGTGGCCAAAGTGCGTCATCGTCAGGCGGTCGATGGACCTCTCGTGAATCCTAAACGGAGCGATGGGAAACGACAGGCTTCGCGGGATGCCGTCAATTTTGCCCTTATAGCCCAACGCCACAAGGACCTGGGAAGCCAAGGGATAGTCCGTCGGATTCGCGTATCGCTCCTGGAAAGCCCGGTCAGGATGCTTTCCCTTTAAGAGCCGCTCATAGAGCACCTTGGCGTCGCAAGCCGCGATGAAATAGTCGGCTTCGAAGGTCCTGCCGTTGGAGCAGACGGCGC
>CAZYFG010000002.1:0-2581 GCA_964646835.1 uncultured Eubacteriales bacterium
ACGACGACGCCTTCGAAACCGCCGACTTCCAACATGCTCCCGACGAGCGGGCCGAGGGAGTCACCCGTTGACCGGTCGGTTCCTACGCATACCACCGTAAGGGGCAATGTCCTGCCGAGATCCGTCGCGACCCGCAGGATGGAGAAGGCGATTTTGTCCGGAGCGTCCGGAAGGAAGGCGTCAATCTGAGCTGCCGCTTGAAACTACCCCTGGTTCAAGAATATGCGCAGCTCGCGGGAAGATAATACCTGGTCAGTCGCTCTTTGCCGCGAACTCGTCCAGGATGAGCCTTACCTCTCTGTCCGTCACCTGGTCAAACGACACGTACCACTCGCCGACGGAGTAAAAAACCGGGGGCCTGAGGGGGCAAATAACGTCGTCTACCAGAGGCTTAATCGATTCGATGGTGTCTTGAGGAGCGACCGGGACGGCCAGGAGCAGATTCCGCGGGTTCTGCCGGCGCACGTATTGGAGGGCTGCCATGGCGGTTAGGCCAGTGGCCAGGCCGTCATCAACCACCAACACAGACCGGTCTGCCATTGGCTTCTCCGGGCGGTTGCCCCGGAGGGCCTGGAGACTTGCCTCTAGCGCCTTGCGGGCATGAGATGCCTGCTCTAATATGTACGACCTTGCCGTTCCGCCTTGATGATCGGGGGAAAATACGACCTTGCCGTCAGGACCGGCAGCGGCGATCGCATACTCAGGGTTGTAGGGCGCGCCGATTTTCTTGGCCATGATAACATCTAGGTCGGCACCGATGGCCAAGGCCACCTCCCGACCTACGACGACGCCTCCGCGTGGAATCGCGAGAACGAGCGGAGAGTCCAAACGGTATTCCTTGAGGACCCCTGCAAGGACTCTGCCCGCCTCAGTCCTGTTCTGGAACATATTGAGACCGGCCTCGCAAGTTATTCTGCTTCCTGCTTAGTCTCTCCAGTATTGCGGGGTACGCTGACGGTTTGTTCTCCCATTTGGGTGGTGCCCGAGAAGATGGCGCCTTCCGAGACTACCAGAGTGCCGACCTTGATATCACCCTTCACTCTGGCCGTGGGCAGAAGCTCCAGTCGTCCGGAGCAGGTGACGGTGCCCGAGAGGGTCCCTCCGATTGTCACGTTCTGAGCCGTCACATCGGCGTTCAGGACCGCGGTCTCGCCGACCGTGATATCGCCTTCGCACTCGACATTTCCTTCGGCGGAGCCTTCGATGCGCAGGCTTCCCTTGGAGCGGACGGTACCCTTGATCTCGATTCCTTTGCCAAGCAGGCTCTCAAAAGTCCCCGGCTTAAGCGGAGTCTCTGTCTTAGCGAACATTCTGATCCACCTCCAAAATATGTTCAGGCAGGTACCTTGACGGATCGGTGGTGGAGCCCCCGAGTCTGACCTCATAGTGTACGTGGGGGCCTGTTGCGGTACCCGACTGGCCGACGTATGCGATGACGTCTCCTCTCTTGACTTTGTCTCCCTTATCCGCTTCCAGCCTGATGCAATGGGCATAGAGCGTCTCAAAACCATAGTCGTGGGTGACGATAACCGTCCATCCGTATCCATACTTGTAGCCTGAAAAGGTTACCGAACCGTCCGCAGTCGCCACAATTGGGGTCCAAGATGAGGCTGCGATGTCGAGCCCCTCGTGAAACTCTCGCGCGTAAGTAAGCGGGTGCCGCCTCCACCCATACTCTGACGTGATCCTGCCATACACCGGCCAAATGCTCGGGGTTGCCCTGAGCTTGGCCACCAGCTTGGTCGCCTCTTCGTGCAGGGCCTGGGTCGTCTCCAGGACTTGGACGGTTTCTCCTGCCAGCTTGTCCGCGTTTTCCTTAAGTGCATAGAGCGTTCGGCCAAGCTCTTGCGGGGATGTGTCACGGATCGACTTCCCGGGAGCCCTGCTTGTAGTCCTCAACGTGCGGCCGTGGATGGACGATCCAAGGGCGGGAGAGAAGGACTGGGGTACTACCCCCTCCCTATCCAACATCTCGCGGATTTGAGTGCCGAGGGCCTCGGCCTCTCGCAGGCGGGTGTTCAGGTCAGTGAATTGCTCCTCAAGTTCGCTTATCTGCTGGCGCTGAGACTCGGCAACGTCCCGCATGTAACGGAGTTCGCGGAGCTCCAGAGCGTTGGCGCGGTAACTCCTAATGAACAGAATTAGAGAGACGGTTACGATACATATAAGGGCAAGGGCGATCCTGGGCGCCCGGGTACCAAAACTGAGGGAACGGCTATCGCCGTGAGAAGAAACAAGGAATAGGGTGAAGCGTCGCTTTTGCGAACTCTTCCCCCGTTTGGTGCGCAGTCTGTTTCGCCACAGTGCTCCATCAAGCGATCCGAACACAGTGCCTCCCGGTAAACTCGCGCATCCGGCTCGCCGACAACGTTCGGCCGGTCGCAAGTGGGTTCGACGCCCGCAACCAAAATCCTCCTGCGCCCAGCCTCCGCATGGCAAGCCGTCTACCGCATGTAAAGTCTCGGCACCCTCCCG
The DNA here is from genome assembly GCA_964646835.1 of uncultured Eubacteriales bacterium. Taxonomy (GTDB): domain Bacteria; phylum Bacillota; class Sulfobacillia; order Fermentithermobacillales; family Fermentithermobacillaceae; genus UBA3951. Next base: position 2,476 of record CAZYFG010000002.1, read on the forward strand.
GATATCCCGGTCAGGATCTCATGGGCTATGGTTTGGGCACCGGTCGCCACCTCATCAACGGTTATGGTCAGCGAGCCATCAGTCCCTATCAGGGTAACCAGGTCTC
>CAZYFG010000002.1:2591-22905 GCA_964646835.1 uncultured Eubacteriales bacterium
CTTCATCAGAACCGGTGTCTACCATCATCTGATCCATGCAGACCCGTCCAGCTACCGGATAGCGCTTCCCCCGGATAAGCACCGTGCCTCTTCCTGAGAGAAGTCGCGGGTAACCATCGGCATATCCAATCGGGATGGTGGCGATTGTCGTCGCCGCCCGGGCCGTATATGCCCTGCCGTAACCAATATCGGTTCCGGCAGGCACTCTTTTCACATGGGAAACTCGGGCGCGCAGTGACAAGACCGGCTTGATCGGCGCTCTCCCCTCCAACGACTTGTCAGGGAACGAACCGTAGATCACGATACCCGGCCTCACGAGATCGAAATGAGCCTCAGGATAGCCCAGGATACCGGCTGAATTTGAGGCATGTCTATACTTCGGACGCAGGCCGCGGCTCTCTAAGGAACGGAGCGCGTGCTGAAAAGAAGAGAGCTGCCTCAGGGTGTATTCGCGGTCCACGTCTGCCACGGAAAAGTGGGTGAAGACTCCCTCCAGCTCCACCCCGCCGCCCCGGAACATATCCAGGGCCGTCTCCAATTCAGCATCGGGCTGAAGACCCACTCTGCCCATGCCGGTCTCAATTTTAAGGTGGACTTTAACTGGTAAACCCGTCTCTTCCGCGACTGCGACGGCATCGGCCATTCCACCGAGGGATGTGACCGTGATGGAGATGCCCGCCTCGACCATCGCCCTCGATGCCTCCACGGTCGTGGGCCCGAGCACCAGGATTGTCCCGCTGATGCCCCCTTCGCGGAGTTCAAGAGCCTCTTCCGGAGTTGCAACCGCGAACCCCCGCACAGAGGGGAGGTCCATGACCGCTCGGGCTGCCATAACAGATCCGATGCCATACCCATTGGCCTTCACGACCGGCATGACGCCGGCAGTTTTTGGGATAAGGCCGGCTACGGTTTCGACGTTTGCCCGGAAGGCGGCCAGGTCTACTTCCGCCCAGACGGGCCTAAGCAAACGGGACGAGTCCATAGGGAACCTCCTTATCAGGACGCATCAGACAACCGGACCAAACCGGGGTTAAGCAGGTCGTTTCCTGGTGTTTCACGTGGAACACGACGGGCTGGTCGTCTTCTAGCCCTTGCTCCCTCTCTCGATCATTTCCACTATCCGTTCCAGGTCCTCTTCTCCAAAAAAGGCTATGCTGATCGTGCCTCGCGGCCCTTGTACCTTGACCTGAACCGGCGTGCCCAGGGCTCTAGAAAGGAGATCTTCGGCGTCACGACGTCGCATGGGTGTGGACGGTGCATCCCGTGTGGGTCTTCCGGCCAACCGAGCGGATACCAGTTCCTCGGTCTTTCTGACCGACAAGCCCCCGGACACCACTCTTCTTGCGGCTCTTATCTGTTCAGAACGGCCTAAACCGAGGAGGGCCCTGCCGTGACCCCCGGTCAACTTGCCGTCCGAGATTAGCTTCTTCACTTCGGGCTCCAGCTTCAGGAGCCTCACCGTGTTGGCCACCTCGGGCCGGCTCTTCCCAACCCTTGAGGCCACTTCCTCCTGGGTAAGCCCGAACTCGTCCATCAGCCGCTGAAAAGCGCTGGCCTGTTCCAGAGGCCCAAGCTCTTCCCGCTGAAGGTTTTCGACCAGAGAAACCTCCATGGCTTCCCTGTCGTCCATCTCCCTCACTACTGCCGGGACCTTCGTGAGCCCGGCCTTGAGAGCGGCCCGCAGACGTCTCTCTCCGGCGACAAGCCTGTACGCCTCCCCCACTTGCCGCACTATGAGGGGCTGGATAACCCCGTGCTCTTTAAGAGACGCGGCCAATTCGTCTATCTTGGCCTCGTCAAAGACTTGTCTTGGCTGCAGCGGGTCAGCCTTGATCTGGGCAGGGTCAAGCTCGACGATAGGAGTGTCCTGCGACCGGGGGTCGGCCGGGATCAACGCTTCTATTCCCCTACCAAGTCCCTTCTTCGCCACGCCTCACAACCTCCTCCGCGAGCTCTCTGTATACCTCGGCCCCTCTGGACCTCGAGTCATATACGGTTATGGGCTTGCCGTGGGACGGCGCCTCGGACAAGCGCACATTTCTCGGGATGATTGTCCGGTAGACCTTGTCCCTAAAGTACTTCTTCACGTCCTCTGCGACCTGGAGAGACAGGTTAGTCCGCGCATCAAACATGGTGAGGAGAACACCCTCCAGGTCTAGGGTGGAGTTTAGCCGGTTTCTCACGAGTTTGATTATGTTCAGGAGCTGCGAAAGCCCTTCCAGGGCGTAATACTCGCACTGTATGGGGATGAGCACCGAGTCCGCCGCCGACAGCGCGTTGACCGTGAGCAGTCCTAGGGAAGGAGGGCAATCTATCAGCACATAATCGTAGTTCTCTCTGATCTGCGCGATGCACCGTCGCAGCCTGGTCTCTCGAGCGATCATCGGGACGAGTTCGATCTCGGCTCCGGCTAAGTTGAGAGAGGACGGGAGCAGCCAAAGGCCTCTGAATTCTGTAGCGCGTAGGGCTTTAATCGGTTCGACATCATTCACCAGGCAGTCGTAGATGGAAACATCCATAGCTCTCCGGTCGACACCCAGGCCGCTGGTGGCATTGCCCTGAGGGTCAAGGTCCACAAGAAGCACTGAGCGACCCAAATCGCCCAGACAAGCCCCTAGGTTGACTGCGGTAGTGGTCTTCCCAACTCCGCCTTTCTGGTTCGCTATAGCTATGGCCTTGGACATCCCTAGCGGCCGGACTCCCCTTCCGGTTTGACCAGGACTTTGAACTCCCAACCATTTTCGACATTTTCTTCTTCGCAAACTACGTTCAGTCCTGCTTTCTGCATCTCCCTAACCACGCTGCGGAGTCCGTTCTGGTATATGCGGATGTCCTTTACCACACCACGCTCGGCCCTTTTGCGCCCACGCCCCCCTTTCTTCGGGCCTGCGGCCAGAGAACACATTGCCTCCATGTCTTGAGCAGACGCACGGGTCCTCTGTCCCCGCCGGAACAGCTGGACCTGCTTAACAGGGTCTTGGACTTTTAAGAGTGCCCTGGCATTCCTTTCGCCGAGCTCACCCGTTCTCACCGCGGCCAGGACCTCCGGAGGAAGCTTGAGCAGCCTCAGTTTGTTCGCTATGGTCGATTGCACTTTGCCGCACCTCATGGCTATCTCCTGTTGGGTCATGCCGAACTCCTGATTGAGGGCCCTTATGATTTCGGCTTCCTCCAGGGCGTTCAGCTCTTCCCTGCGGGAACCTTCGGCCAAGCGAATAAGCAGCGCTTCCCTGTCATCAAGGTCGGCGACCATCACTTTCACCGACCGTGCCCCTCTCTTCATCGCGACCAAGAACTCCAGGTCGCCGGCTACAATCTCCAGTCTCTCTCCCATGCGCCTCACGAGGATCGGTTCCGAAGATCCTCTCACTAGGTTCTGGAGAAGCTTCTTGGAAACCAGATCGTTACCGCCGGGCACGACCGCCCCCGGGCGCATGTCTATCTCGTCAACCGGCGCTTCGCGCGGCTGGAACTTGTCCAATGTGAGCATCTGAGACATACTCCCACCCCCATCGGAGAAGGTTCTCTTTTCAGGCAAACTTTTCCTGCGGTTTATAGAAGCGGTCGAGCTTTAATGGTCGATATTGAGCGTGGGTAGCCCCGTGCCGGGTCTCCGTACCGCTTGTACACGACCAATAGACGGGTTCCCTTGCCTCCCGAAAGAGCGTACCTGTGTATATTGCTGAGTCCGACACCTAGCTCGCCGATTTCGGTCCTCTTCCAGACCCGGTCTTTGTGTTCGGGCCCGAGCCAGAGGGCCACCGTGCCTTGAGGACGGCAAAAGGTCACCGACAACTCAAGTGAAACCCCCGGTTGCGCCATTGCTCTCGTAGTCACCAAATCGTACTTGCCCGCGTATTCAGCCTGCTTTTGGGCCTTTTCGGCCCTTTCGGGCACTATCTCGACGTCGGCGAGACCGGCGCTCCGCACGAACTCCTCCAGGAACCGGCATGCGCCCAATCTCGAGTCGAGGAGAGCTAGATGGGAAGCGGGTCGCAAAGCTTTGACGGCTAGGCCGGGCCACCCGTTTCCGCTCCCCAGATCGATGGCTCTCAGAATCTCACTTTCATCTGTCCAGGTGCCGTCGAGGACCTTGCCTACGGAGAAGGAGTCCGCGATCAACTTAACGGCGATATCCTCGGCGCTCGAGAACCCCACCACCCGGCGACCTGCCCAATTCTCATAAAAACGGAACCACGCTTCAACCATCTCAACGGCTTCAGGGGTCGAATAAACCCCCATCTCGGTGGCTGCCTGCGCGAATGCCGCCAAGCCGGCCGTCACGAAGGATCCGGCTTCACTCCCCATCTCCCTCTCGCCCTCCCTTCAGACCGTAGTCCTTCATATAGGCGATTAGAATGAGGGCATCCGACGGGGACACCCCGACCTCAAGCGCTCTTCCGATAGTTGAGGGGGCGTACTTTCGGAGTTTGTCCCTGGCCTCTCTCGAAAGACCCGGCACCTCTTCCCCGGAGAGCCCCGGCGGTATCTTCTTGCCAGCATAACGGCGCAGCCGTTCCGCCTCCCTCTCCTGGCGTTCGATGAAACCCTTGTACTTCGCCTCAAGTTCCACTTCCGCCTTGACATCATCGGGAAGGCCGGCCAATTCCGGAATAGCGTCGACCAGGTCCTCAAGGCGAGTCTCCGGCATCCGAAGCAGGTCCCGCGCCTCATGCCCGCCTATGGTCACTTTGAGGAGCCCGCGTCCCTTTTCGAGGAGAGCCTGTTTGGCCTCGAAAACCCTCCACCGCTCGTCGGAAACAAGGCCTATACGCCTCCCCAAAGGAGTGAGCCTTTGGTCCGCGTTCTGCTGCCTGAGGAGCAGCCTGTACTCACACCTGGACGTCAGCATGCGATAGGGCTCATCGATGAGGTTCCCCACCAGGTCGTCTATCAGAACGCCTATGTAGGCCTCGTCGCGCGCGAGGACCACCGGGTCGCGACCCTCGAGCGTAAGGGCCGCATTGATGCTGGCCATCAGACCCTGGGCGGCCGCCTCTTCATACCCCGATGTGCCGTTTATCTGACCGGCAGAATACAGGCCTTCTATAGCCACGCTCTCGAGAGAAGGCTTCACCTGATTTGAGAGGATGCGGTCATACTCGATGGCGTAACCGGGCTTCGTGATCCTGGCTTCCCTGAGACCGGGAAGGCTATGCACCAGACAAACCTGGACATCCACGGGCAAGCTGGTGGATAGCCCCAAAATATACACTTCGTCAGAGTCCTTGGACTCCATCTCCAAGAAGACCTGGTGGCGCTTGCGCTCGGGGAAGCGGAACACCTTGTCTTCAATAGAGGGACAGTACCTGGGCCCCGTACCCTCAATGGTGCCGTTGAACAGCGGTGACCGGTGGCGGTTGGCACAGATTATCCCGTGGGTTTCCTCGTTAGTGTATGTCGAGTAACAGGCATCGTTCCGAAAGACCTTTGGTTTCGAGAGGAAAGAGAACGCGTGGGGTTTTTCTGAGCCTACCTCGCGCTTTAGCGCCTCCCAACGGACGGAGTCCTTCGCTATCCGCGGCGACGTGCCCGTCTTGAAGCGCCCTAAAGATATGCCAAGCCTCTCAAGGGACTTGGAGAGCCCTTTGGCCGACGGTTCTCCCAAGGGTCCGGACTCCTTCACGACGTCGCCCATGATGATCCGGCTCTCCAGATATACACCTGTACAGAGGATCACCCTCGGGGCGCTCATGCGCTCGCCGCTTTGGAGCACGAGGCCCCTGACTGCGCCTGAAGCGACGACGAGGTCGGTGACCATCCCTCCATGAATCACGACGCCGCTTTCTCGAAGGGCTTCCCTCATATGTCGCGCGTAGGCCATCTTGTCCACTTGAGCCCTAAGCGACTGAACCGCCGGCCCCTTGGACGAGTTGAGCACCCTGAGCTCTATGGTGGAAGCATCGGCGGCAAGTCCCATCTCGCCGCCCAGTGCGTCGATCTCGCTCACTAATTGGGCTTTCCCTGGCCCGCCGACGGCCGGATTGCACGGCATGCCGGCCACGTTCTCAGGGTCCAACGTCACCAGCGCGACAGAACGGCCCAGCCTAGCGCCTGCCAACGCCGCCTCGACGGCCGCGTGCCCGCTCCCGACGACCAATATGTCAAACCTCGCGTCGCTCATGTCATTTCCCCACACAGAACCTGGCGAAGACCTCATCAAGGGCCTCTTCGCTGACGTCTTTGCCTGTGAGCTCGGCCAAAGCTCGCGCCGCTTCCTCAAGGAGCAGCGCCACAACGTCTTCGGTCCACCCTTCTCCGTGTCTTTGGAGCGCCTCGCCCAGAACGGAATGGGCCTTCCTCAGGCAGTCAACCTGACGGGCCGAACCCGGCGACAAGAGACGCGGGTCCTCTCGTCCCTTGAAATAGCCGACGACTCTTCTCTTGATCTCCTCCAATCCCTCTCCCGTCACGGCGGAGGCCAAGACATACGACCCTTTTGTCACTTCCGAGAGCTCGGGCTGAACCACTCTCCGCGGGTGAACGTCGCTCTTTCCTGCGACAACCAGCAATCGTCTTCCCTGCTTAAGCCACTTCTCTATCCACTCCACATCCTCGTTCCCCAAGCCCACCGTGCTGTCTACCACGTAGACGATTACCTCGGACTCCGACGCCGCCCGCTCCGCCCGTTCCACACCGATTATCTCCACCACATCGGAAGTCCGGCGCAATCCCGCCGTGTCGAGCAGGACGACGGGCAGTCCGTCCCACTCGGTCGTCTCTCTGAGGACGTCTCTTGTGGTCCCTGGGACTTCGGTTACGATGGCACGGTCCAACCCGAGAAGGGCGTTGAACAACGAGGATTTCCCGGCATTCGGCGGACCTACCAGGCAGACTTCTATTCCGCATGACAAGGCAAGGCCGAGAGGGGCTCTCGCAAGCACCTGGGCAATCTCTCTGTGAACCGCTTCCACTTCTGCCATTGTCTGTGGGTCTCTCTCGTCCATATCGTCCGGAAAGTCGGCGCCCGCCTGGAAACCCGCCAGTGCCGAGTAAAGCCGCGCCTCCCACTCACGAACTCTGGCCCCCAGCTCCCCTCTTAGCCTTCTCGCGGCCTGAGACAAAGCGTATTCAGTCGGAGCGTTGACCACATCCAATACGGCTTCTGCTTCCTCGAGGGTTATCCGCTTGTTGAGAAAGGCCCTCCGGGTGAATTCCCCCGGCTCCGCGTGCCTGGCTCCCCCCGCCAAGAGAGCCGCAAGGACTTTCTCGCTCACGAGTCTTCCGCCGTGACATTGCACTTCCACCAGGTCTTCCCCGGTGTATGACCGGGGATCTCTCATCACAATGACCAGGGCTTCGTCGATCACCGCCCCGTCATCGCCAACAACCGAGGCCAACCTCACCGTCCATGGCTTAACTGACGAAAGGGGCATAGCCGACCTAAGTCTCAGCGTCTTGGCGGCTACGGAAATGGCGCCGGGGCCGCTCACTCGCACAATGGATATGCCCCCGGTACCCGGGGGTGTCGCTATGGCCGCGATGGTATCGTTTTTCACGGAAGACCCCTCCGCCTCAAGAACAAAAGCCCCGTTTCCGGGGCTCGTATCCACTGTCCGACCGACTCAGGAGACTGGTTCCTCCGACCCCGGACGGTCTCGGAGGGAGATGACGACGCGCCTAAAGGGCTCCTCTCCCTCACTGTGCGTGCAAACCTGGGAGTTATCCTGAAGCGCCAGGTGTATTATGCGGCGATCCCGCGCGTCCATAGCCTCGGTGGTGACGCTTTCACCCGTCCGTACGACCCGCCGCGCAAGGCTCTTGGCCGTCTCCTCAAGGTCACGTTCCCGCCTCTTCCTGTACCCGGAAACGTCCACCAAAACCCTGGTCACTTCGCCTGCACCCTTGGAAGACGCCAGATTCGTAAGGAACTCGAGCGCCCTCAGGGTGTCTCCCCTACGGCCGATCAAGAGACCCATGTCCCTGCCTACGATGTCGAGGTTCAGGGTGTCGCCCCTGGGCCTCACTTCTATCGCAGCTTCTGTGTTCATCCGCTCCAAGACGCCGGCGACAAAAGCTTTAGCCAGTTCAACCTTGCTTTCCTTGGCGGTAACCCTTACTCTTGCTTCTTTGCTTCCTAGAATCCCTAGAAAACCGCGGGAAGGCTCCGCCAGTATCTCCACCCGGCACTCGCTCTTGGGTACACCCAATTCAGCGATGGCGGCGAGGATCGCCTCGTCTACCGTGCGGCCGGTCTTCTCAACGCTTTTCACTGGGTTTCAGTCCTTCCGGAGTTCCTTGCGGTTGCGGTACCAGGTACCTCTCGACGAGCCCTATTAGGTTGGCCGTGATGATGTAGAGCGAAACGGCTGCCGCATACTTCCAGCCCAGGTAGAACATAAGGCCAACCATGAAGATCATCATGACGTTTTGACTCTGCCCTTGCTGGCCGGCTCCCATGGTGGGGGAAAACTTCGAGCTCAGATACGTGGTTACCGCCGCTACGACTGCCATCACCCACCCGCCGGCCGCGCCGAGAGTGAGACCGAGGAACGTTGCTCCCTTCAGGGATTCATTGAAGCCTAAGGACTGGATCATCGCCATAAGGATCGGCAGCTGCAACGCCAAAACGATGCAGCTCGATGCCGGATTGACCTTGTACCTCCTGTATAGGTCCATTATCTCCAGCTGAAGCCGCTCGGGATCGTCTTTGTACTTCTTCCTTATTTTCTCTTCCTCGGGCTTTATGAGATTCATCATCTGAAGCGACCGGGCTTGGATTATGGTTACCGGCAAGAGAATCAGCCGGACAGCCACCGTAAGGCCTATGACGGCCAGCCCGTAACTTCCGGTAAGCGCCGCGAGCTTGTCGATCACACTGCTCAAAAACCTAACTACGTACTGCATTCGTTGACCCCCTCGGCCTCAGCAAGTCGTTTCCGTGCGGGAGGAACCGGGTCATAACCACCGGCTGAAAAAGGATTGCACCTCAAAAGCCGCCAGGAGGCCATCAGAATTCCCTTCAATGGGCCGTGGATGAGAATTGACTGCCTCGCGTACTCGGAACAGGTCGGATAGTACCGGCAAGACGGTCTATGGAGTGGCGATATGTACACCTGGTACATCCGTATCAGTGAGGCTAGGGCTTTTCTGACCATCCTAAGGATTCATCCTCTTTACCAGGTCTCTCACGGCGCTCTCGATCTCCCGGTATGTCGCCTCTTTCGCGCTTCTCCGGACAATAAACGCAAACTGGCCTCCGCCTGTGGCGGACGGCCCCAAGAGCCGGAACGCCTCCCTGACTCGCCGGCGAAGCTTGTTTCTCTCTGTCGCCTTTCCCAGTCGAGCCGATACGCTTACACCCATCTTCACAGCGTCATCCGGCAAGAAGTACAGCACGAGATACCTGTTCGCGATGGAACGTCCTTCCTTGTATACTTTACGATACGATGGAGCAGGTATCCTTCCTTGCGACACAGGACAGCCTCACTTCGTTCACGCCGACAGGCGCTTCCTGCCCTTCGACCTGCGTCGGGCAATGACCTTTCGCCCATCGGCCGATTTCATCCTGCTAAGAAACCCGTGAGTGCGAGCTCTCTTGCGCCTCTTGGGCTGGTACGTACGCTTCATGGAAGACATCCTCCTAGAGATCCTGCGGCTTATCCAATGGTACGAGAGATTATATCCTGGCAAAAGATCGAGTGTCAATGAATCCCAAGATCCTCTTCGGCGCGAACATCCCTGCTAACGAGGGCAAATCCCTGGCCGCCAGGGGCACCGGGTCGTACAATCGTTTCAATTGCCCCTCCCGTTTCGACCTTGGTATAGTCTTCACGGAAGCAATACCCCGTGGCGAACTGCGCATGTGCTGCGGGATTTTTGGAACTTTATCCACACCTGTTGATATCTTTGTGCATAACCTGTGGGTTTCATATGCGCAACCGAAGTACCATAGGATTCGCCGTCGGTCAGCGGAAGCGTCCAAGCATCCAGCGGTATCCGGATCGAGAGACGTCCATACATCGATGCATAGCGGCGTTTTTTGACCCTACGGCAGAGGAAATCCTTCGATCGAAGCGGAATCACGCATGACTAGACAAGAAACGAAATGGTGGTTATTGGCATGGCTCGAAATCTGGAACAAGCCTGGACAGACACTCTAAGCCGCGCTGCCGCCAGGTTGTCTACCCCGAGCTTCAACTGGCTGAAGGACACCAGACCGGCGAACCTCAAGGCGAACACGCTGACGGTAACGGTGCCTTCTGAGTTTGCCAGGAACTGGATTGAGTCGCACTACAAAGAGGAACTCATGAGGGCGTGGAAAGAGACGTGGGGTTCGTCATGTGACCTCAAGTTCACCGTTGTGGCACAGGAGAAGATGGTAGCGAGCGCGTTGTTTCCGCCCGAGGCCGCACCCAGAGAAAAAAAGCGCAGAAGCGGGGAGGACATTTCCCAGTACCTCCGGGGCCTCAACCCGAGATACGTCTTTGAGAACTTCATTGTGGGGGCCTCCAACAGGTTCGCCCACGCGGCCGCCTTGGCGGTATCCGAAACACCGTCCAAAGTCTACAACCCTCTCTTCATCTACGGAGGGGTGGGGTTAGGGAAGACCCACCTCATGCAGGCCATCGCCCATTACGTGTTGGCGCATCACCCGGGATTCAAGGTGTGCTACGTGTCGTCTGAGACTTTCACCAACGAACTCATCCTCGCCATCCAGGAGGGCACCACTGCCGAGTTCCGGAACCGCTACCGGGGCGTAGACTTGCTCCTGATCGACGACATCCAGTTCGTAGCCGGCAAAGACGCCACCCAAGAGGAGTTCTTCCACACATTCGACGCGCTCCACCAGGCTACGAAACAGATAGTCATATCCTCGGACAGGCCCCCAAAGGAAATAAGCACTCTTGAGGAAAGGTTGCGCACCAGATTTGAGTGGGGACTGATCTGTGACATACAGCCTCCGGACATTGAGACAAGGATGGCGATCCTCCGGAAGAAAGCCGAGATAGAGGGCCGGGAGGTTCCCATCGAAGTGTGCCAGTACATAGCCGAGCGGATCCCCAGCAACATCCGGGAATTGGAGGGAGCGCTCATCCGCGTCTTGGCTTTCACCGAGCTCCAGAAGAAACCCGTGACCGTCGAAGTTGCGAAGGAAGTCCTCCAAGATCTACTGCCGGACCGAAAACCTATCCCGATCACTGTTGAGGTCATCAAGAAGGTGGTCGCGGAGCACTATGGCATTGACTTGGGCGACTTCTCGGCCAAGCGCCGGACCCGCAATGTCGCCTTTCCAAGGCAGATCGCCATGTACTTGAGCCGTAAACTGACCGATTCGTCTCTCCCCAGGATAGGTGAGCAGTTCGGGGGAAGAGACCATACGACCGTCCTCCACGCGTGCGACAAAGTGGATGCCGAACGGAAGGCCAACCCGGATCTGGAGGACACTTTGAACACGCTCATCGGCAAGATCAAGGAGGGGTAGTCCTCCGGGTGCCTGTGAAAAGGTCTGTGGACAGACGCTTAGCTCCCTGTTGACAACCTGTGAACAGGGAAGGAATGGGGAAGAGGAGGCGCCTTTGTCCACACCCACCCACAGGTCATCCACAACTCTTCCTTAATGGAGGGAATTGGCTTTACCTGCGCGAATAGAGGTTATCAACAAGCTCACAGCGCCTACTGTTACTACTGGATTAGAGATATACACAGCTCAAATAGATAAGGAAAGGGGAACCTTTCATGAACGTCACCATCTCCCGAGACCGTCTCCAGTGGTTGGTCCAAACCGCATCCAGACCGATCCCCGCAAGGACCACTTTCAGTTCTATCAAAGGATGCCTTCTGGAATGCACTTCTCAGAACCTTGTCCTTTCCGGAACCAATTTGGACTGGGGCGTAAGGGTTTCTTCTGAGGCCGACGTGCGTTCTTCCGGTTCTCTGGTCGTGTCTTCCAAGATATTGGAAGATGTGGTGAGGACGATTTCCACCCCTGAGGTTACCCTTTCTCTGGACGAATCCGCATGGGCACTGACCGTCAAGGCAGGAGCGTCCGAAATGGTTTTGAACGCGATCCCGGCCGACGATTTTCCGAGATGGCCGGCGAGTCCCGATGGACAGGAGATCGAACTCGACGGAGACCTGTTCCGTGAACTCGTGAGGATTGGGGCGACGTGCGCCGTGTCAAACCCCGCGAGGCCCTTGTGGGGTGCCTGCTTGGTGGAGTTCAAAGAGGGGAAGATGGTAGCGGTAAGCACGGATCAGTTCGCCCTTTCCAGGGCCAGCGCTCAAGTGGAAGCCGATGAGTGTCGCGCGATAGTATCGGCAACTATCCTTCAAGATATCGCCAGGCTCACTGACACTGAGGGCGGCAAAAAGGTGGCCGTGAAGATATCGGACAACCACGCTTACTTCGACACCCAAGACGTATCATGTTTCTCCCGGCTCATTGACGGACAGTACTATGCATATGAGCAGGTTATCCCCAAGAAGTTCGTATCGTCGGCCCGCGTCGCCACAGAGGATCTTAGAAGGGCCGCGTCCCGAGCGGCGATTGTGGCGTCAGAGGAAGACAGGGCCATGCGGATGATCCTGAACAAGGAAACCGGAACCCTAACTGTAAAAGCCGGTTCTCCCGACCGCGGAAGGATGGAAGAAGACCTGGCGGCCGCCATCGAAGGCGAGTCCATAGAGATCTGGGTGCAGCACAAGTACATCCTCCAGGCGCTGGGGAAGATCGGGTCATCCGAAACCTTCTTTGGGATGTCCGGTCAAGTGAGCGCGATGAAGGTCGAGCCGGTCGCCGAGGCGGATTCAGCGGATTCAAAGGGGGAGAAACGCGACAACGTAGAGGCGACCTACGTCATCATGCCGATGTCGAGTCCGAGAGGAGCTTTCTGACGCAGTGAACATATCGTTCCTGCTCCTCAGGGACTTTCGGAACTATCGTCACCTTGAACTGCCGCTCAAGCCGGGGGTCTCACTCTTTTTCGGCCGCAACGCATCCGGCAAGACCAACCTCCTGGAGGCTTGTTACTACCTCTCTTCACTTAGCTCCGTGCGGGCCGAGCGCGACTATGACATGGCCCGGTGGGGTACGCAAGGTTTCGTGGTGGGGTGCAGGGTAGACCACAACGGCGGCGCGAGGACAATCAAGGTAGAGGTTTCCGTTGAGCCGGCGCTCAGGAGAAAGATCACCGTGGAGGGCGTTGCCGTCCGGAGGACAGACCTCATCCGCGCGCTCCCGTCGGTGTACTTCTCACCGGACGACTTGTACATGGTGAAGCGCGGTTCAGCCCTGAGGAGGAAGTTTCTCGACGGTCTCTTGGGGAGGATTGACCCGGAATACGGCCGGCAGCTCACCAGATACCAGGATGCCGTCGCGCGGAGGAACAGCGTGCTCAAGAAGGTCCGGGCCGGCTCTCTCTGGCGAAAGACGCTGGAACCTCTTGATGAGATACTCGTGGAGTCAGGGTCCTTCGTGACGGCTAGGCGGCTTCGGGCCATGCCGGAGCTTAGGCGGGAAGTGTCGGAGACCTACACGTTCATCTCAGGCCGGCCGTGCGGCGTCACCTACTCCTCGTCCATTGGTGAAACGCTTAGAGAAGAGGACGATTTGAAAGTTATTTCCCGGACATTTTCTGAACGGCTCGAGGCTTTGAGAGAAGAAGAGGCTGCCAGAGGTGTCACTTTGGTAGGTCCCCAGCGGGACGATCTGGTCCTTACGCTAGACGAGAAACCCATCCGGTACTTCGGGTCACAGGGGGAGCAGCGGAGCGCCGCGTTGGCGCTGAAGATGGCTGAGTCAAAGATGCTGGAAGCAGTCTTTGGGAACCGCCCGATACTCCTTCTTGATGACGTCTTTTCTGAACTGGATGAGGAACGCCGCCGCAAGGTGCTTTCCCTCTGCGATTTCGGGCACCAGATCCTCATGACGTCTACGGACCCCATTCAAGGCCTGCTGCCTGGGGTCGCCGAGTACCGGGTCGCCGACGGCACCGTGGAGCCCTCCGGGGGGAGGGAGACTCTGTGAAAAAGAGGCACGACGGTCCATCCGGTGTGGCTCCCGTCTCCCAAGTCCTCGAGAAGACCTTGGACCACCTGGGGCTCCTTAAGAAAGGCAAGAGGTATCAAGTCTTTGCGGTATGGCCAAAGGTTGTCGGCGACATAGCCCGCCACGCCAAGCCCAGAAGGCTATCCGGCGACGTTCTGTTTGTGGCTACCTCCTCGTCGGCCTGGTCTCAGGAGCTATCATTCATGCGACAGAGCATCCTGGACAAACTCAAGGGCGCCCTCCAGGGAGATTATGTCCGGGAAATACATTTCTCTGAGCACCTATGGGACCCCGGCGAGGACGCGGGCGGACCACCTCCCGGACTGCCTGTATTGGCAAAGGTCGAGGGTGAGGCTGCCATGGATGAGATCCCGGACCACCGCCTGGCCAGTTCCGCCAAACGATTCTCTTCGACCATGGCAAGGCGCAAGCTGTACCTCTTGCGAAAGGGATACATCCGGTGCCGGCGGTGCGGGTGCATGTATCCTCCGGGAAAGGCAGAATGTCCTTTCTGCAAAGTGGAAAGGGAATGGAGGGCGAGGCGAAGAGCCATAGCTATCCTCGAAAAGGCACCGCACCTCTCCGATGAGGAAGTCCTGTATCTCATAGGGTCGGACGACAGGGAAATGGTCCGGTCGGTGAGGTTGGAACTGGAGTCCAGGTGCCTTACCATTGCGAGGAACGTCCTTAGCGCCGGCGCCAAGAGGTCCCCGGGAGATGCGCGCGAGATCCTCGGAGTGATAGAGAAGATCGCATCTCTTAGGTCAGGCAAGGCGGTCGAAAACATGACCGCCGATGAGATCGAAAAGGCAATCGGCAAACGGCTTTTCCTCGCGGCGAAGAAGGGTAGCCAGTGGCGCCGTGGATCGAGTTGGGGCCAGAAAACGTGATTGCCTCAGGCGACATTATCGCCGTCATTGATTGGACGCAAGCGAAGGCGAGAAGGGTGAACCGGGAGCTGGTGAGTTACGCTAGGGCCCACGGGTTTCTCACCGAGGACCCCAGGGAACCCAAAGCATCGTTGGTCATCGCCAAGGACAGGCTCTTCCTGCTCAAGGCCTCGGCGGGAAGTATCAGGAAGAAATTGGACCGAACATAGATTCGTTACCAGCCTTTATGTTAAGATGAATGCCGAGGGGTGGTTCCGACTTGAAGGAGAACGGAGATTTCCGGCAGGAGTACGGTGCCGAACAAATCAAGGTACTAGAGGGCATGCAGGCGGTCAGAAGGCGGCCCGGCATGTATATCGGGTCAACTTCGGCCCACGGACTACACCACTGCCTGTACGAGGTAGTAGACAACGCAGTCGACGAAGCCATGAACGGCTACTGCGACAGGATCAAAGTCACGCTTTCAAGCGATGGTTCCGCTTCCGTAGAGGACAACGGGCGGGGGATCCCCGTGGACATCCACCCACAACTGGGCATTCCCGCCATAGAAGTGGCGCTTACAAGACTCCATGCGGGATCGAAGTTCGAAAACGGCGCATACAAGGTATCGGGTGGCCTGCACGGGGTCGGCGTTTCCGCCGTCAACGCGCTCTCCGAGTTCCTCGAGATCACCGTCAAGACAAACGGTGGCATCCACTACATCAAGTTTGAGCGCGGCGAGACGGTCGTACCGCTCCGACGGTTGGGGGACACCGACGAACACGGCACCCTGGTCCGCTTCAAGCCCGATGAAACCATCTTCGAAGAGACCCGCTTTGACTTCGACACGGTCTCCATGCGCCTACGCGAACTCGCTTTCTTGAACAGAGGACTGGAGATCATCCTCAAGGACGAACGCAGTGAAAGGACCGTCGTCTACCGGTTCGAGGGCGGGATCGAGGAGTATGTAAGGCTCCTCAACAAGAACAAGGATCCCCTTCACAAAGACCCGATCTACGGGGCGACAAGCAGAGACGACGTCGACATTGAGTTCGCTTTTCAGTACAACGATGGTTACGCCGAAAACATCCTTTCCTTCGCGAACACCATCCGGAACACGGAGGGCGGTACCCACGAGTCGGGCTTTAAGACGGCCTTGACCAGGGTGATCAACGACTACGGCCGCAAGGCCGGAGTGCTTAAGGCTTCCGACAGCAACCTCTCGGGTGAGGACATCCGCGAGGGGATCGTAGCCATAATCAGCGTGAAGGTCAGAGACCCGCAGTTTGAGGGCCAGACCAAGACCAAACTCGGCAACTCGGAAGTGGCGGGCATCGTCTCCGCCGCGGTAAGCGAGATCTTGAACTCATACTTCGAGCTCAACATCGGCGTTGCCAAGACGCTGGCCCAAAAGGCCGTGGTCGCGGCGAGAGCCCGGGAAGCCGCCAGGCAGGCCAGGGAGCTCACAAAGAGAAAGAGCGCCCTCGAAGTGACCTCTCTCCCCGGCAAGCTAACCGACTGCTCCACCAGGGACCCCAGAGAGGCCGAACTGTTTCTGGTTGAGGGAGATTCGGCCGGAGGTTCCGCCAAGCAGGGAAGGGACCGTCACTTCCAGGCCGTCTTGCCGCTTAGGGGCAAGATCCTGAACGTTGAGAAAGCGAGACTCGATAAAGCCCTGGCTCACGAAGAGATCCGGTCGCTCATAACCGCCGTGGGCACTGGGATTAGCGAGGATTTTGACATCACCAAGCTCCGGTATCACAAGATAATCATCATGACCGACGCGGACGTTGACGGCAGTCACATCCGTACGCTTCTGCTCACCTTCTTCTACCGGTTCATGCGCAAGCTTATCGAAGACGGTTACCTGTACATCGCCGAGCCGCCCCTCTACATGGTGAAGAGGGGCAGATCCGAAAGATACCTCCACTCCGATGAAGAGCTTGAGCAGTACTTCAAGAGGTACGGGAGAGAGGGTACCACCGTCCAGCGGTACAAAGGTCTCGGAGAAATGGATTACCACCAGCTCTGGGAGACCACCATGGATCCCGACAGGCGCACGATGAGACGCGTGACCATAAGGGATGCCGAGATGGCCGACGACATTTTCACGATCCTGATGGGAAACAAGGTGGAGCCGCGCCGCCAGTTCATCGAGGAAAACGCCCACCTAGTCAGAAACTTGGATACGATCGCGTAGGAGGCCCGCTATGGCAGAAGAGAACACCAGAGTAGTCCTAACACCCATAGAAGAGGAAATGCGGCGGTCGTATATCGACTACTCGATGAGCGTCATCGTGTCGCGCGCCCTCCCCGACGTCCGCGACGGGCTTAAGCCCGTGCAGCGGAGGATCATATACGCCATGGACGATCTTGCCCTCCGCCATGACAAGCCTCACAAGAAGTCCGCGAGGATTGTCGGCGAGACCATGGGCAAGTACCATCCTCACGGTGAGTCGGCAATCTACGACGCGATCGTGAGGATGGCCCAGCCGTTCAACATGCGGTACCCGTTGGTTGACGGACACGGCAACTTTGGTTCCGTCGACGGAGACCCGGCAGCCGCCCAGAGGTACACCGAGGCGCGCCTCACTGCGATCGCCGAGGAACTGCTCACCGACATTGACAAAGACACGGTCGATTGGCTGCCGAACTTCGATGACAGCCTTAAGGAGCCTTCGGTCCTGCCGGCCCGGATCCCGAACCTTCTGGTGAACGGTTCGGCGGGTATCGCCGTCGGCATGGCGACCAACATCCCGCCGCACAACTTGACCGAAGTGATTGACGCACTTACCGTGCTGATTGACAGGCCCGACGCCACGGTCGAAGAGCTCATGGAGTACATAAAGGGACCCGACTTCCCGACAGGGGCCCTCATCATAGGCACTGACGCCATCAAATCCCTCTACACAACCGGCCGGGGCATACTCACCCTCCGCGCGCGTACCCGGATCGAGAAGGAGAAGAACGGGAAGCAGGCCATCATTGTCGACGAACTCCCGTACCAGGTGAACAAAGCGAGGCTCATCGAGTCCATCGCCGATTTGGTTCGGGATAAGAGAGTCCAGGGTGTCACGGACCTTCGCGACGAGAGCGACAAGAACGAGGGGCTCAGGGTCGTCATCGAGGTAAGGCGGGACGTCGAACCCGAGGTGGTCCTGAACCAGCTATTCAAGCACACAAGCCTGCAGACAAGCTTCGGCGGCATCATGCTTGCCCTGGTGGACGGACGTCCCGAAGTCCTGACCCTGAAGTCGCTCCTCTGGAACTACGTCCTGCACCGCAAAGACGTCGTTGTAAGGCGGACCAAGTACGAGCTCAGGAAGGCCGAGGAAAGGGCACATATCCTGGCCGGACTCGTCATCGCTCTCGACAACTTGGACGAGGTAATCGCCCTCATCAGAGCGTCCGAGAACCGCGACCACGCCCAGAAAGGCCTCATGGAGAACTTCGGATTGGACGCGGTTCAGGCAAACGCCATTTTGGAGATGCGGCTTGAGCGCCTCACAAGGCTCGAGCGCGACAAGATCGTCGAGGAGCGGCAGAGGCTTCTCAAGGAGATCGAGTACCTGAGGGCCGTCCTTTCGTCCGAACGGATGGTCATGGGGATTGTGAAGAAGGAACTTGCCGATGTGAAGAAGTCCTTCGGGGACGACCGGCGCACCCGGATCATCGAGCAAGTTGATGAGATCCGAGACGACGAGCTCATCATCGAGGAGGAGGTCACCGTCCTCCTCACCAACCTGGGATTCATAAAGAGGATGCCTCTCTCCGCCTACCGCAGCCAGCGAAGGGGCGGCATGGGCGCCACGGCCATCCAGACCCGGGATGAGGATTGGGTCGAGAAGGTCGTCGTGGCCACCACCCGGGAGTCTCTTCTTCTCTTTACCTCTCTGGGGAAGGCATACTGGCTCAAGGTATACGACATACCCGAAGCATCCAAACAAGCCAAGGGGTATCTGGTGTCCCGCCTCGTGCAACTGGCCGAGAACGAGAGGGTCACAGCCATGATTCCGGTCAAAGCGGACTCTGAAGGCGACCTCTTCTTCATAACGGCCAACGGCATATGCAAGCGCACCCCGCTCGCCGAATTCGCCTCATACCGCAAGTCCGGCCTCAGGGCATTGAACTTGAGGGAGGGAGACTCGCTCATCCAAGTCCGCATGGTCCAAAACGACGATGAGGAGGTCCTGATGGCAACCGGCAGGGGAAAAGCCATCAGGTTCCGGGTGAGCGATGTGAGACCTATGGGTAGAAGCGCCGCCGGCGTAAAGGGGATTACCCTTGCCAAGGGCGACACGGTAGTCGCTGCCGACTCGGTAGGTCCTGAAGGCAAAGTGTTGCTGGTGAGCCTCTACGGCTACGGGAAGATGACCGAGGTCACGGACTTCCCGTTGCATAGAAGGGGAGGGTCCGGAGTAATCGCTTTGAAGACCAGCGAGAAGAGCGGGCCGCTGGCAGTCATGCGCATCATCACCACTGAGGATGAGATCCTGCTCCTTACCGCAGAAGGTGTGGCCATACGCACTCGCGTCTCGCAGGTAAAGGTCCTTCGCAGGGCTGCGCTGGGCGTGAGACTCATGAAGATCGAACCGCCGGATCGACTGGCTGCCTGCAGTGTTTTTGAGGGAGTATGATGCCGGGATTCGAGTACGTGAGGCATGTCGCCGACCTCCGGATTAGGGCCTGGGGGAGCGACCTTGAGGAGACCATTGCGGCCGCGACCTCGGCTCTCTGGCGGTATGCCCTCGGCAGTGTCTCCGTACCCGTCACCAGGTCATGGGCCGTTACAGCCACGGGCCAAGCCCTTGAAGACACATTCGTGGGTTTCCTGAACGAGCAGATATTCCTGTTCGAGTCGGAGGGGCTGTTACCCGTTTCGGTGAAAGACTTGAAGGTACAGGAAGAACAAGGCGCTGTCGCAGTGCGGGCGCTGTTTGAGGGGTGCCTCACGGGCGAAATGCCTGTGGCTCCCGAGCGGCAGGTCAAGGCCGCTACATACCACGGCTTGTTGGTGACGGCGAGTCTCATAGAAGTCACGCTGGATGTGTGAGATGGAGGGGTGGAGGTATGTCGTCGATCCGCCCGGCGAAAGACCAGCAACGCGAGTTCCGGTGGGTTATTGAACCCTCCGGTTCCATGAGGGTACCCGGCGTCATCTACGCGACGGAGGGCATCGTCCGCGACCTTGAGGGGACCCTGGCGCTCCGGCAGGTAGCCAACGTGGCGTGTCTTCCCGGCGTCCTGGAAGGCTCATTTGCCCTGCCCGACATCCACGAGGGTTACGGTTTCCCAATCGGCGGCGTGGCGGCGGTCTCCGCCGGTGAGGGTTTCATCACTCCCGGCGGGATCGGGTACGACATAAACTGCGGCGTGAGGGTGCTTCTATCGCCGCTTAAAGAAAGCCGCATCAAAGAAAGGCTCCCCAGACTTGCGGAAGCCTTGTTCCGCAAGA
>CAZYFG010000002.1:22915-36294 GCA_964646835.1 uncultured Eubacteriales bacterium
CCCCACAGGGGTCGGAAAGGAAGGGCCGATCGCGCTTCTCCGTGACGAAATGGACCGGGTTCTCGTCGACGGCGCCCGTTGGGCCGTGAGCAAAGGTTACGGCTTACGTGAAGACCTGTCCCACTGCGAGGACGGCGGCGCCATGGCGGGGGCCGAACCCGGGGCCGTTTCCGACAGGGCCTTTAGGCGCGGGAGAAAACAAATCGGTACCCTCGGCTCCGGGAACCACTTCATCGAAGCGGGGGCCGTAAGGGAGATCTACGACGAAGAGGCTGCCAAGGAGTTTGGGCTCCACGAGGGCCAAGTGGTGTTCTGGGTCCATTCTGGCTCAAGGGGGTTAGGACACCAGGTCTGTACCGACTACCTATCTTCCATGAGTCACGCTGTATCGAAGTACGGCTTCTCCTTGCCCGATCGCCAGCTGGACGGAGCTCCCCTCTCATCCCCGGAAGGGCGTCAGTATTTCTCTGCGATGGCGGCAGCGGCCAATTACGCATGGGCAAACCGGCAGGTCCTTACGCATTTCGTGCGTCAGGTGGCGTGCGAAGTTTTCCCGGAAATAGGCGGAGAGGAGAACCTGCCTCTGCTCTATGACGTGGCCCACAACATAGGGAAAATCGAGCGGCACAGGGTTCAGGGCCGCGAAATGGAGGTCCTGGTTCACCGCAAGGGAGCCACCCGGGCTTTCCCGCCCGGCCACCCCGACGTTCCCCGGAAGTACCGTGGAGTTGGCCAGCCGGTACTGGTACCGGGCGACATGGGACGCGCATCTTACATATTGAGAGGGACGGAAGAGGCCATGAGCCTCTCTTTTGGCTCCGCGTGTCACGGGGCGGGGAGGGCCCAGTCCCGCGCCGAAGCCCGAAGGTCCTTGTCTAGCGAAGCGCTCCAGGGAGAGCTCAGGCAAAAAGGGATCCATGTGAAGGCGGCCTCCTCCAAGGGTCTCATAGAAGAGGCGCCGTCGGCCTACAAGGACGTGGACGAAGTCGTCATGGCCACCCACGGGGCCCACCTTGCGAAGAAGGTAGCGAAACTCAAGCCGCTAGTGGTGATCAAAGGATAGGGGCCGGGCGGGCGCGGATATCATCCCGTCGTTTCTCGCTTGGACCAATGTGAAGTTTGGGAGGGACAATAGATGGAACACTCCGCCGACATCGCCGTCATCGGAGGCACCGGGTTCTACAAGCTCCTTGAGGAAGTCCGCGAAGTCAAGATCGATACCCCTTTTGGAGCCCCCAGCGATTTTCTGTCCCTGGGGAGCATCGCCGGCCGAAAAGTAGTGTTTTTGCCCCGTCACGGCAGGCACCACCAGCTTCCGCCCCACGTGATCAATTACCGGGCGAACATGTGGGCTCTCAAAGAACTGGGCGTGACACGGGTCATTGGTCCGTGCGCGGCGGGTAGCCTGCAGCCCGAGGTCAAACCCGGGGACTTCGTGATCTGTGACCAGTTCGTAGACCGTACCACGGGACGCAAGGATACCTTCTACGACGGGCCCAGGGCGATACACATAAGCACCGCCGAGCCATATTGCCGGGAAATGAGAGAGGTGGCGATCCAAGCTGCTCAAGGGCTGGACCTGCCGTTTCATCCGTCCGGGACGATGGTCGTCATTCAAGGACCCAGGTTTTCCACCAAGGCAGAGTCGCGTTGGTTCTCCTCCCTGGGATGGAAGGTAATCAACATGACCGGCTATCCCGAGGTGGTCTTGGCCAAGGAACTGGGCATGTGCTATCTCAACGTCTCACTTATCACCGACTACGATGCCGGGTTGGAGGGCAGGGAGGACGTCACTGCCGTAACCCAGGACGAAGTCGTAAGGGTATTCATGGAACACAACGAACACCTGAAGCGCCTCATCGGCACGATCATTGAAACCCTTCCGGACTCCCGCCGCTGCGCGTGCGAGGAGGACCTGAAGCGAGCAATGCCCTAAGGGCTTGCCCCAAAGCGAAGGGTGCGCCTCAAAAGGGGAAGCCCTCGCCGAAAGCGATGGCTTCGCCCCAAAGTGAAGGCCATGCCCTGGATCGAGGGCTCACGCCACCCGGGGGTGACACCAGAGAGTGATACCGGCGATTGAGTGGAAAGACGAAAGACTGGTTCTCCTTGACCAAAGGTATCTGCCGGAGCGGATTGAGTTTGTTCACTGTAGAAGTTCCCAAGAGATAGCCGGAGCCATCAAGGATATGGTGGTGAGAGGCGCCCCCGCGATAGGCATCTCGGGGGGCTACGCGGTTGCGGTTGCCATCAGAGAATGCAGGGACCGGTTAGGGAAGCCGGATTACGAGAGCCGGCCGTCTTCTGTAGGTCCTCATGACTTTGGGGAGTGTGCCACGTTCCTCAAAGAAGCTGCGGGGTTCATCTCGGCCTCACGTCCAACGGCAGTCAACCTCATGTGGGCCGTCGACAGGGTTCTCCGAAGGGCTCTTTCAACGCTTGACGACGCCCGGAAGGCAGGCACCGGGTTGGAAACCGCCCTCTCCGAAGCCTACAAGAGGGCGTTGGAGGAGGCCAGGGCCATTGAGACGGAAGACCTGGAAATGAACAAGCGGATCGGCGCCTACGGCGCCCGCCTCATTAAGCCGGGCTCCCGAGTGCTGACTCACTGCAATGCCGGCGCTCTTGCCACCGGAGGATACGGAACGGCCTTGGGCGTTATCCGGAAGGCCTGGGAAGAGAAGAAGATATCCATGGTGTATGCCGATGAGACGCGGCCCTATCTGCAAGGCGCCAGACTGACCGCTTGGGAGCTCTCTCAAGACGGGATTGGCGTAACGGTGCTTGTGGACAGCGCCGCCGGATATCTCATGTCCAGAGGAATGGTCGATTGCGTGGTTGTAGGGGCAGACCGGATCGCCGCGAACGGCGACGTAGCAAACAAGATCGGCACGTACACCCTGGCGTGTCTCGCCGGCATCCACAACATACCTTTCTACGTCGCCGCGCCGACGTCGACCTTTGACCTGTCCATCCCTGATATGTCGTCCATCCCGATCGAGGAGAGATCTCCGGACGAAGTCCTTCGGTTCTGGGGAACGTCCGTTGGGCCGAAAGGAGTCAAGGCCGTAAATCCTGCGTTCGACCTCACGCCTCACCGGCTCATCTCGGCCATAGTCACGGAGAAGGGTGTCATAGAGCCCCCGATACCGGAAAACCTGGGCCGGATCCTCGGAGAGCGAGCCCGGCACACACTTGGAGATGACGTGTGAGACGATTGTGAGTATTATCGGAATAGGTGTGAAGGCAACGGTGTTTTTCGACACGGAGGTACAATGAGCGAAAACGATAAGAGGAGCCGGGAGCCGGACCTCCAAGAAAACGGGGAGCCATCCTTGATGAAGTCTCGCTTTATAGACTCAGGCTGGCGTCTCACCATACCGAAGGTCATAAGGGACCACTTGGGGTGGGGCCCCGGTACTTCCATTTGCGTGAGCTGGGACGGCATCGACATCATTGTAAAGAGCCCGACATCATGCCCGGACTGCTCCGATGTTGTGAAGATGGGTTCGCTCGGCAAGGTTGTGTTGCCCCCTCGTGTGAGAACCGAAGCCAACCTATACAGGGGCCAGGTCATGACCCTGAGGGTTGACGGCGGGAGAGTGATTGTGAGGAGCGGGGAGTCGCAGGTCCGCTGCAAGGCCTGCGGTTCGGAGATGGATGTCAAAGAGGAACTGGCCAATGTCCATCTCTGCCGTCGTTGCAGGGAGTCTCTGCAGAAAGCGGCTGTTAAGGCAGTAACCTGGAGGTAGCCGATGAGTCCTGAGGCCCCTATGCCCAGACAACACATGTCCAGACTGACGAACGGTTGGCGGTTCACGCTTCCCACGTCCGTCAGAAAGGCTCACGGGTGGGATACTGGTACCAGACTGGCCGCCACGGTACGAGGAGCAAGTCTGGTTTTCCGCGCGGACCCCGAGGTTCGGAGCCCGTACGCGCCCACGAACGGTAACCTGGCCAAAGAGTTCGGTGACGATATGTTCGGTCCCGTCGAGTGCTATCTTGGCTCGGGCGGGAAGGTGGTCCTGCCTACCGCGCTGCGAAGGCGGCTTGGCTGGGTCGTCGGCAAGCGCCTTGTTATCGTTGACGAAGGTGACGCAGTGGCCGCGACTCTTTGCTGTGACGCGAAGCGTTGCGAATCCTGCGGCAGCGTATCAGGGGTCCGAGAGGTCATCCAGAACGTTTTCCTGTGCTCTCAGTGTTGGGGCAAATACCTCCGCGAGATGAATGCCAAACTCCGGCTGGGGCGAGTCTGGGTCTGATCCTCTCGGAAATAGCGCAGGTAAGTTGCTAAGGTCAGTATCCCCGGGTATAATTGAGTTTGCTGAGCGGGAGTAGTTTAGTGGTAGAACGTCGGCTTCCCAAGCCGAAGGCCGCGGGTTCGAGCCCCGTCTCCCGCTCCAGTTGATTTCCGCGGAGACTCACGCGGGAAGTTCAAGCGAGCCAGCGTAGCTCAGTGGTAGAGCAGCGGTTTCGTAAACCGCAGGCCATGGGTTCGAATCCCTTCGCTGGCTCCATTTGTTTTATCCCCTGTGCCTGAGGACCGCCCCGGGCCTCGCCCCGGTGTGCTCTCCATTCTTCACCACGGGGACGCCGTTCACCAAGACCCACTCGATCCCCGTGGGGTACTGGTGGGGAGCCGCGAACGTGGCGTTGTCGATCACCGTATCTGCGTCGAACAGCACGAGGTCGGCGCGCATTCCTTCCCTGAGAATGCCCCTGTCTTGCAGCCCCAGCCTCCATGCCGGGAGGGATGTCATCTTGCGGACCGCCTCCTCAAGCCGCAGGAGACCTAGCTCCCTGACGTACCTTCCCAGGATCCGGACAAAGGTCCCGTATGACCGGGGGTGGGGCTGACCTTTGGCCGTTTTCACGTTGTATGCCCGGCCGTCCGATCCTGCCATCACCCAGGGCTGGCGCATGACCATCCTGACGTCGTCCTCGCTCATCGCGAAGTTCACGATGGAAACCACGCCCCCGTTTCTCTCGAGCAATCCGAACGCCGCTTCCTCAGGCGTTAACCCTTGGATACTGCCGATCTCCGCGATGCTCTTGCCGATGTACTTCTGGTCATCCGCGTTGTCCAGGGACGCTACCACGATCTTGTCCCAGTTTGCTCTTGCCCTGAGCGCGTCGAGTATCTTCTGCCGCTCGGCCGGGTCGGACAGCAGTTCGGAGCCTTTCCCGCCTCTCCATGCGGAGACGGGCACCGGAGAACCGAGTCCTGTCGATGACGCGATGTACGGGTACTGGTCGGCGGTAATGTCCAACCCTTCTTTGCGAGCCTTCTCGACCATGGCAATTGAGTGCTGAACCATGCCCCAGTAGGCCTCACCCATGACTTTGAAATGGGAGACCTGCACGGGGATTTCGGCAGCAAAACCGATGTTAATGGCCTCTTGAAGGGCCTCGAGCAGACGTGCCCCTTCGTTCCGGAGGTGCGTGAAGTAGTATCCGCCGTGCTTCGCCACGACTTTGGCCAGCTCGATCACTTCGTCCGTGTTGGAGTACCTTCCGGGAACATAGATGAGCCCGGACGACATCCCGAAAGCCCCTTGCTCCATCGCTTTTTCAACGAGTTCCTTCATTAGGTTAAGCTCGTGTTTGTCGGGCGCCCGGTTTTCAACGCCCATGACCTGGCGGCGCACCGTCCCGTGTCCGACAAGCGGGATCACGTTGACGCTGACCCCCTGGTCTTCGAGTACCTTCATGTATGAAGCCATGTCGGTCCATGAAGGTGAATTGACGTCGTCGTCCTCGGCTTCCGCGCCGTCTTGCAGGTAAAGCCCTAAGCGTCTGGGGGCGCCCGAAGACCCGCACTGGCCAATGACTTCCGTGGTTACGCCTTGCATTACCTTGCTGTCTGCGGTGGGGTTCTCGACCAGATGAAGGTCGGAATGGGAGTGGGCGTCGATGAAGCCCGGCGACAGGTATTTCCCTGCCGCGTCCACGACCATCTTGGCCTCGCCGAGAACGGATCCAATCTTGACTACGGCCCCATCCTTCACAGCGACGTCGGCGATGAACCAAGGCGCACCGGTCCCATCCAAGACCCTGGCCTTCTTGAAGACTACATCGAACATCGGGCGGACCTCCCTGGATATTCCGTTATTAGGAAACATTTCGGTAGTATAAGAAAGGATTCCTGTCAGCATGTCCCGGTTTTCCTGGTGCATAAGTATTCCGATGATCGAGACAGGCCGGTCCGAGAAACCAATGATTACCTCTGCTTGTCTTGACGCCCAGACGCCTGTCTGTTACGTTTATCGAAGATAGTGCCTTGTTTCACGCAACAATCTAGTTGTGAAACAAATGGATTCGGTAGATCACTTTTAGGAGGAAGGGCTCGTGTCAAATCTGGTTGAGATCCGCTGGCACGCGCGAGGCGGACAGGGCGCCAAAACGGCTTCTACCCTGCTCGCGGAGTCCGCGCTAAGTGCCGGGAAATACGTTCAGGGCTTTCCCGAATACGGCCCGGAGCGTATGGGGGCGCCTATCCTGGCCTTTAACAGGATTGGCGACGAGCCGATCACGATCCACTCCAACGTCGACAATCCCGATGTTGTGATGGTCCTCGACCCGTCCCTAATCGGTCCCGTGAATGTCGCCGAAGGCCTCAAGGAAGGCGGCGTCATTGTTGTTAACACCAATTTGGATCCTGAATCGGTGAGGCAAAAGCTGGGCGGAGGCGGCAATTACAGAGTCGCCACCGTTGACGCCAGCGGCATCGCTGTCGACACCATCGGGCGCGATATACCGAACACTCCGATGATCGGTGCTCTCTTGAAGCTAAGAGAGTTCCTTCCGTTCGAGGCTTTCATGGAGAGAATGAAAGTCGACCTGGAGAAGAAGTTCCACGGACGCAAAGGTGTAGTTGAGGGGAATCTTAACGCCATGCGTAGAGCCTATCAGGAGGTGAAGCAGGCGTGACTATGAAGGGATACAAGGACCTGCCGGAGGGCGGTATCATTACCGAGAAGGGCAACTCAGTCCTCTACCGGACCGGTGAATGGAGGAGCATGAGGCCCAACTGGCTCCCGGAAGGCTGCGTACACTGCCTCATGTGTTGGGTGTTCTGCCCCGACTCAGCCATAAAGGTTGAGAACGGCAGGATGGTTGGCATCGATTACGACCACTGCAAGGGCTGCGGGATCTGCGCCCGCGAGTGTCCGCGGAAAGAAAAAGCCCTTCAAATGGTCAAAGAGTAGACCGCCGAGGGCAGTTCTTTCTTAAGGAGGACACAAGAGGATGGCATCAGAGATAAAGCAGGTGGCTATGACCGGTAACGAGGCCGTAGCTAACGCTATCAAACAGATAAACCCGGATGTCATAGCCGCTTACCCCATTACCCCACAGACCGACATCGTTCAGTACTACTCCACGTTCGTGGCGAACGGCGAAGTAGACACTCAGATGGTAACGGTGGAAAGCGAGCATTCGGCCATGTCTGCCACAGTCGGCGCTTCCGCCGCGGGCTCAAGGGCCATGACTGCGACGTCATCACAGGGTCTCGCTCTCATGCACGAGCTTCTGCACATCGCGTCGGGGTTCAGACTCCCGATTGTCATGCCGGTAGTCAACAGGGCCGTCTCGGCTCCCATCAACATCCACTGTGACCACTCGGACACCATGGCTGCGCTTACGACCGGGTGGATCCAAATCTACGGCGAGAGCGCTCAAGAGGCCTACGACAACATGATTCAGGCGGTCAGGATAGCCGAGAACCCGAAAGTGAAGCTCCCGGTCATGGTGTGCTACGACGGTTTTATCACCAGCCACGCCGTGGAGAACCTAGTTCTCGTTCGCGATGAGGACGTGAAGGCGTTCGTCGGCGATTACAAACCCCAACACGGCCTCTTCGACTTCGAGAGCCCGGTCACTTTCGGTCCGCTGGTCCTTCCCGACTACTTCAGCGAGATAAAGGCCCAGGAAATGGACGGCATGATGGCCGCCAGGGAGGTAATCCTCGAGGTGGCTAAGGAGTTTGAGAAGATATCGGGCCGAAAATACGGCTACTTCGAAGGATACAAGCTGGACGACGCCGAGAGAGTCATCGTCGTCCTTTCATCGACGGCCGGTACTACCAAGGCTGTGGTAGACGAGCTGCGGGCCAAGGGCGAGAAAGTAGGTCTTCTGAAGCCCAGGGTCCTCCGGCCGTTCCCCGCCGACGAGCTAGTGAAGGCCCTCTCGAACGCGAAGGTAGTGGCCGTCTTGGACAGGGCCGAAACCTTCTCAACTCAGGGAGGCCAGCTGTTCACCGAGCTCCGGGCGGCGTTCTACGAGGCACCAAAGAAGCCGCTCATGAGGAACTACATCTTCGGTCTCGGCGGACGCGACACGACGACCGGCGATATCCGCAAGGTCTTCGAGCAGCTTAAGAAGGACCAAGAGCGCGGGTCTGTGGACCGTAAGGTCACTCACCTGGACGTCAGAGTATAGGAGGGGAGATATAGATGGCAAGCTTGAAGGAACTATCCCAGATACCGGAAGTGCTTGCTCCAGGCCACAGGCTGTGCGCAGGCTGCGGCGCTCCCATCGTAGTGCGACAGATAGCTAGGGCCGCCAAGGGCCCCTTGGTCGTGACCAACGCGACCGGTTGTCTTGAGGTATCGACCACGGTCTATCCGTACACTTCGTGGAAGACCCCGTGGATCCACACTGCTTTTGAGAACGCCGCGGCGACAGCGTCGGGAGTCGAGGCGGCCTACCAGTCCTTGAAGCGTCAGGGAAAACTCGACAAGGAAGTCAAGTTCGTCGTCTTCGGCGGCGATGGCGGCACTTACGATATCGGCTTCCAGAGTCTCTCCGGAGCCATGGAGAGAAATCACAACCTTGTGTACGTCTGCTACGACAACGAGGCGTACATGAACACGGGTATTCAGCGGTCATCGGCTACCCCCAAGGGCGCCGACACGACTACCAGTCCGGTAGGCAAAGTGAGCTACGGTAAGCGTGAGAACCGGAAGGACCTTACCCAGATCATGGCCGCCCACAACATTCCGTACGCAGCCCAAGTGTCGCCTGCCCACTGGAACGACCTCTACCAGAAGGCCGAGAAAGCCTTTGCTGCCGGCGGCGCGGCGTTCATCAACGCGCTGGCGCCGTGCCCCAGAGGGTGGAGGCACGATGCAAAGGACACCATCGAGATCTGCCGCCTGGCGGTTGACACCTGCTTCTGGCCCCTCTACGAAGTGGTCGAGGGCAAGACTCGCGTGACCTACAAGCCCAGGGAGAAGAAGCCTGTAACCGAGTTCCTCAAGGCCCAGGGCAGGTTCAGGCACCTGTTCCAGCCCGGCAACGAAGCCGTGCTAGAGGACATCCAGAGGGAAGTCGATCGCAGGTGGGAAGAGCTTCTGGCGCTTGAGGAGATCTCGAACCGCCATAGCGAGACCGCTTAGAGCAGCGTGGTATAATAGGGAACGCGGAGGGCGGGAGCCGATCCCGCCCTCTTCGTAGTCTCAGGTACCCAAGGAACGGGGTGTTTTCTGTGTCAGAGGTGCGTGTCAGGTTCGCTCCCTCGCCGACCGGATATCTACATATTGGAGGCGCTAGGACAGCGCTCTTCAACTACCTCTTCGCAAAGCATCACGGAGGCAAGTTCGTCCTTAGGATTGAGGACACCGACACGGAACGGACCATCAAAGACTCGGCCGAGAAACTTATGGCCGCGTTCAGGTGGCTTGGTCTTTCGTGGGATGAGGGCCCCATCGTCGGCGGACCCAAGGGACCCTATTATCAGTCCCAGAGACAGGCGCTCTACCGCAAGTACGCGGATGAACTGGTGGCGAAGGGCGCTGCGTACAAGTGCTACTGCACTCCTGAGGAACTCGCCGCAGAGAGGGAAGAGGCCCGCCTTGCGAAAAAGGCTCCCAGGTACAGCGGGCGCTGCCGCTCCTTGACTCCGGAAGAGATCGCTCGTTTCGAGGCCGAGGGTAGGAAGCCCGCCATTCGCCTGAGGACCAAGGATGAGGGAGTCACAGTCGTCCACGACCTGGTTCACGGCGACGTCACCTTCAGGAACGAAGAGATCGCCGACTTCGTGATCATGAAGTCGGACGGGTTTCCCACGTACAACTATGCGTGTGTGATTGATGACTGGCAGATGGACCTTACTCACGTCATCCGGGCCGATGAACATTTGTCGAACACGCCCAAACAGCAATGGATTTATGAGGCGCTGGGCGTGCCGATGCCCAAATTCGCGCATGTACCGATGATCCTGGCCCCTGACCGGTCCAAGCTCTCCAAGCGGCACGGCGCCCAGACGGTCGAGGAGTTCATGGAGAAGGGCTACTTGCCGGAAGCCATCCTCAACTACATCGCGCTGTTGGGGTGGACGCCGCCCGATTCGACCAAAGAGATGATGACTCTCGACGAGATGGTCGAGCTCTTCGATCTGGACAGGGTCTCATCGACTCCCGCCGTATACGACACCACCAAGATGACCTGGATGAACGGCCAGTATCTCCGGATGAAGACTCCACAGGAACTCATGGAGATGTACATCCCGGTGGCCGAGAGGCTTGGTCTCGCGACCGGGGCGGAATTGCGAGCACGCGGGACTTGGCTTGAAAAGGTCATCCTGGCGCTACGTGAGCGCAGCAAGACCATCGATGAGATGGTCGAGTCCTCGGCCTTCTTCTATCGCCCTCCCGAGCAGTACGACGAGGCGGGGGAGAGGAAGCTCTTCACAAAGGTTGGGGTAGCAGCGCTCCTCAGGAAGGGTGCCCAGGCTTTGTCTGCGGTAGAGGACTGGACACTTGAGAACGTCGAAACCGCTTACCGTCAACTCATTGAGCGGGAGGGGCTCAAGGGCGCCGACCTTATCCATCCGACCAGGCTCGCTTTGACCGGCAAGACCGTAGGGCCGGGCCTCTTTGAGCTCATCGAGATACTCGGCAAAGAGGCGTGTGTGGCGAGGCTCCAAGCGGCCGCGTCCTACGTGGAGGAGAAGGGCCTGGAGGGGTCAAAGAGGGATAGTCACTAACTCGCAAGGGGGATTCGTAAGTGGACGTTATTGAAGCGATCAAGAAGCGCAGGAGCATCAGGCAGTATAAGGAGCAAGAGATTCCCGACGATATCTTGGATTCCATCTTGGACTGTGCCAGGTTGGCCCCGAGCGCAGGCAACAGGCAGCCTTGGACGTTCATTGCCGTCAAGAGTCAGGAGATCCGCAACCAGCTAGTCGAAGCCGCGGGGAAACAGCCGATGCTCGGCAAGGCTCCCGTAGTCATTGTGGTGTGCGCCGACCTCGAGGTCTCGGGAGCCAGGTATGAGGACCGGGGCAGGACGCTCTACGCTTTCCAGGACACGGCAGCGGCCATCGAAAACATGATGCTCGCGGCAGTGTCATACGGCCTCGGCACGTGCTGTGTGGGAGCCTTCCGTGAGACCGAGGTGCGCAAGATCCTTGAGTTGCCGGCCAACCTGAAACCCGTGGCCATGATGCCGTTGGGGTATCCGGATCAAGAGCGCGGGCCGAGGGACTTAAAACCCAGCGAAGAAGTGGTCTGGGTAAGATAACCGCTTTTTCGTGTGTTGCCTGCCCAAAGCGGTGATGCTATAATCAGAAATGCTTGCGTTGGGGGATCGGCTAGTGGTAGGCCAACAGACTCTGGATCTGTCTGCGGAGGTTCGAATCCTCCTCCCCCAGCCAAGATGTGGCCCTATCGTCTAGAGGCCTAGGACACCGCCCTCTCACGGCGGAGACAGGGGTTCGAATCCCCTTGGGGCTACCAAAGAAGCAAACGTGATGAGAAGAAGCCCGCGAAAGCGGGTTTTTTGTTTGGTGGGTTTCTTCGCAAACCCGGATTGACCGTGATGACAAGCCTGAGGTCGCCATGCTCATTCCTCCAGCCGCTCCAGGCCGTATGACTGCTGGAGAGCGCCAAGCAGACCTTGCTTAGGCTATCTCAGCCCTCGCCAAACATGGCGGTGGTCACGTTCTGATGGGGTTGCTGATCGGAATGGACGATTGGTACCTGACACCATGGGTCTGTAATGACAAGGTAATCTGTGAGGTGCCCTTCCCAATAAGCATCGCGTTGCATTCACAACTACAAAACAACGTTCAGGACTCCGCAGCACTAATGCGTGTCAGTGGCATTTACCTTTCCGTTCGCCTCGGTGTCAAATGCTCTTTGATCTTGTGGATCGACCTTCGGGCTACTATTGCCCCGTGCTTTTCAGGTCTATACTCACGAGCCATCTGTTTCTCTTTCGCTTGTGGATAATAATGTCGCTCATACTCCTCAAATGATTGGAAAACCCTGACTCTCTCCTTCTCGTCCATCAACTCAACTCCTCTCTGAGCCGCCCTCGGTAATCACCTTATGATCCCATTTGTAGTATCGTGCCACGAAAGCCGGGTTTAGACTCGGATCGAAGTAATGCTTCCTCTTTATCCAAACGAGTCCGTCTCCCTTGGATATTACTGCGACATCGATAGGGCCTCCAACAGAGTCTAGAGCCATTGAAATTCTCCGCTTTAGGGATGTTAGGTTCACCAGTGATTCCGCAAGGTTGGCGATTTCATCTCTTGACAGGGCGCACACTGCCTGTTTTATCGGACCAAAGAACTGCTCTTCAATGCGATTTCCTAGTCCTCGGCAAAACTGCTCGTAGTTGGGAACGACCGCGTCAGTCAGAGCGCTCTCGTAAGCCTCGACCTTGTCTTGCGCTATGTCTCCCATGTCCCGGAGTGTTTGTGCAATTACCCCTGGGATCATCCTCAGGAGCTTTGATACTTCCGATTCCACGTACATCTGCAAATCGGGGGAGATGCCCATCAGAAACGTTTTGGCAACATCCTCTTGGGCAAACGGGAGAATCAGGCATTTCTCATCGGTAGAGACCCTGTATTGCTTCCAGTGCTCGAGCTTAAGTTTACCGCCATATAGCCCTCCAACACGAAACTCGGTTAACGAAGGGAATATCTCGTTCATGCCGAAGCCTGCGATCACGATGCCCGACCAAGGTTGAACCACACTCTCCTTTTGCAGAAGGAATCTACACACGAGGCTCAGTTGTTCGGCGGCACGATTATCGATCGGGCGTTTTTCGAAGACTGCCTCTCGAATGTCTTCTATGAGCTGGCTACGGCTGTCCACAAATGCTGCGGCGTGTTCTGCGGAAATGCTGCTTACGTCCGGGACACGCTTGTACCTCGACACGAAAGCGCCAATCGTCTCAGTAACTGTCTTAGCTATCTCCTCGCCAGTCGGACTATCATTAGGCCGAAACAACTCCTTAACGCGGGAGTCTACTTGCGCTGCTATCAAACGGAAGAGGTCTAGTACGAGCGAACCGAAGTATTTGTCTTGTTCGGTGTAGCCGGACAAGGTAAAATCCCCACAAGTGGACAGACTTTTTCCCCACTTTCG
>CAZYFG010000003.1:0-616 GCA_964646835.1 uncultured Eubacteriales bacterium
CGGCGAAGTTGCTTTGGAGAATCTCTCAGTGATAGATGCTTTGCTCATCCCCGGCGGCGTCGACGTCGACCCGCGTCACTTCAACGAACGCCCCCATCCCCACCTGGGGAGGATTAACCCGCTTCTCGATGAGCTGGAACTTGGGCTCGTCAAAGAGGCTCTGGCAGTGAAAATGCCGCTCCTGGGTATCTGCAGGGGGTGCCAGCTTATCACCATCGCCGCGGGAGGCTCTCTGGTGCAGGATATCGGAAGCCAGATCGGAGGAGCGCACAAACACCAGCAACAAGCCCCGCGCTGGTACGGGACTCATGAGGTGGTGCTCGCCGAAGGGTCGCTAATGGAGCGCATCCACGGGACCAGGAGGCTTGTGACCAATTCCTATCACCACCAGTCCATAAAGAACCCCGGAGACGGTTTCTCGGTGGTCGCCGATGCCTTAGACGGAAATGTGGAGGGGGCCGAGTCAAACAGAAGCTTCTGTCTCTGCATTCAGTGGCATCCTGAAGGCATGTGGCCCAAGAACCGTGTGTTCCTCAAGCCCTTTGAAGCCCTGGTGAAAGCGGCCAAGGGAGAGACGTTCTGATGCCGTCTCCTTCCGGAAGGCCCCGGGCAAGGG
>CAZYFG010000003.1:646-21174 GCA_964646835.1 uncultured Eubacteriales bacterium
CCGGTGTGGCGGTTGGGCACACCACGATCATCGAGGGCGACGGGCCGCTGGTTGTCGGCAAAGGTCCTGTGCGGACCGGCGTCACGGCGGTTCTTCCTCACGGGGGAAACCTGTTCAGAGAGAAAGTCCGCGCCGCCGTACACGTGATAAACGGCTTCGGCAAGGCTACCGGCATAGCGCAGGTGCAGGAGCTTGGGGTCATCGAGACTCCCATAGTCCTCACTAATACGTTGTCGGTCGGCACGGCTTGGGACGCCCTGTGCGAATACATGCTGGCGCTGAATGAGGACATCGGCACGACCACCGGGACCGTCAATCCATTGGTGGCCGAGTGCAACGATGGATACCTGAACGACATAAGGGGACGGCATGTGAAGCGCGAGCATGTGCTGGAGGCGCTTGCGGGCGCCTCTGCCGACCATTGTGCCGAAGGCAACGTGGGCGCGGGCACCGGTATGTCATGCCTTGGGTTCAAAGGCGGGATAGGGACGTCGTCCAGGCGCCTATCCGGCGAGATTGAGGATCGCTTTCTGGGTGTGCTGGTGCTCGCCAACTTCGGGTCAGCCAGGGACCTCACCATCGCGGGAGTTCCGGTGGGCTCCTTGTTGGCGCGTCGCCGGGTACCCCCGGCCCCGCCGGGGTCCATCGTCATCCTGATAGCTACCGATGCGCCCTTGTCAGACCGCCAGCTTGGCAGGGCGGCCAGGCGGGCCCAAGGAGGGCTCGCGAAGATCGGTTCCTTTTTCTCCAACGGGAGCGGGGATTTCGTCATTGCCTTCTCGACCGACGGACGTGTCAATCACGCTTCTCAAGGCATGATAGTAGAGACGAGGTTACATGACGATTCGAGGGAAATGTCGTCAGTCTTCAGGGCGACCGTTGAAGCCGTGGAGGAAGCGGTGTTGAACGCGCTTTTCGCCGCGGAGACGATGGTTGGGAGAGACGGGAACGTCCGCGAAGGCCTTCCGCTGGACGATGTGCGGGAAATACTGATGTCCAGGAAAGTCTTGGAGTGAACCGGAGGTTCCAGGGCGCGAAGTTGACCTTTGTGGAAGGAAAGCCAGGCTGATCGTAGAACTCTGTTGTCTCAGGTTTAGCAGTGAGGAGGATAGTTATGTCCCAGCCTCCCCGCAAGTCCAAGAGACCCTCATACCTATCGGGCCCGGGCGCTCCGCCCCCACCGTCCGACCGCGATGAGAAGGCGACGGGAGCGGCGCCTCCTGAAAAGGGTGCTCCCGAACCGGAAGAGGATCGTGAACTCTTGTCGTGGAAAGTGTGGCTTCTGCCGAGAAGGCCATTCGTGTCGGCTTTAGTGGTAGCCGTCCTTCTCGTAAGCATTTACCTGGCTTATTGGGCTTTCCCGCAGATCATCTTCGTAGGGCTCATCACCTTCATCCTTTTGAACAGGCTGGCTCCGTATCTCTTTCCCGTGAAGTACTTCCTGTCAGAGCAAAGAGCGGGATACAGGACGTTTCTGGCTGCCGATTCAAGGCCTTGGGAGCGTTTCTTCACCTACTACAAGTTCGACGACGGGGTTCTTCTCTCCAATGATACCCGGTCGTTAAGAGGACGGTTGCGCGAAGGGCTCTTCATGTACTACGGGAATGAGACACCGGTAGACGAGGTCCTTTCCATCATCGCTTCCAGACTCCCTCCTCCTAAGGAGGCCATGAAGCCTAAGGAGGAGACAGAATACAAGGGAGGCGTGAGTTCCGCTCTCCGACGGGTCCGCCGGCTCCGGGGCAAATAGCGGTCACGGCAATAGACTCAGAAAAGACACAGAATCGGCGGCAACCGACATGGAGGGAGGACATGAGGGTACCCGAAGTTCGTTCGATCCTAGCCACGGATGTGGGCTCGACCACGACAAAGGCCATCCTCATTGAGAAACGCGGCGAAGAGTATCGTCTGGTGACCCGGGGCGAAATGCCCACGACCGTTGAGGCTCCTTGGGAAAACGTGTTGATCGGCGTCCGCAAGGCCATAAGACGCGTGGAAGAACTGACGGGCCGGCAGCTTCTCGATGAGAACGGCGAGCTCATAAGGCCTATGGAAGGCTCAAGAGGTGTGGACCTCTACGTGTCGACATCGTCTGCGGGCGGCGGGTTGCAGATGATGGTCGCCGGGCTCGTCAAGAACATAAGCGCCACATCGGCGCACCGGGCCGCTTTAGGCGCGGGAGCAGTCGTCCTGGACGTCATCGCCGTTGACGACGGGAGAAGCCAGTCAGAACAGATAGCCAGGATCAGGGAACTCCGCCCCGACATCCTTCTTGTCTCCGGCGGCGTCGACGGAGGGTCCGTGGCGTACGTAGCGGCAGTGTCCGAGACGATCCGTCAGGCCAACCCACAACCCCGTTTTGGCGCCACTTACAGGTTGCCCCTCATCTATGCCGGCAATAGGGACGCCCAGGACATAGTGTGGGAGATATGCGGAGACGGCATGGATGTGCATGTCGTGGAGAACCTTCGTCCCAGACACGATACGGAGAACTTGGGACCCGCCAGGGAAGCCATCCACGAGGTGTTCATGAACCACGTTATGGCACAGGCGCCCGGTTACGGCGAGCTCATGGAGATGGTCGATACGACCATCATGCCGACCCCGGGCGCGGTGGGCAAGATCATAAGCCTCACCGCGGAGAAACTGGGCCTTAACATAGTGGGAGTCGATATCGGCGGGGCCACGACCGACGTGTTCTCGAGTTTTGAGGGCACCTTCACCAGGACGGTCTCGGCCAACCTCGGGATGAGCTACTCCATCTGCAATGTCCTTGAGGAGGCCGGCTTCGACAAGATACTCCGGTGGGTCCCCTTTGGGATGGATGAGGCCCAAATATCGGACTTCATCGCCAACAAGATGGTTAGGCCCACCACCATTCCCCAGACCCTGTTCCACCTGATCCTCGAGCAATCCCTTGCCCGGGAAGCCTTAAGGCTCAGTTTCGAGCATCACCGGAGTTTGGCAAGGAAGGTCGAGAAGGAAAAGGTGGGCGCGCTGGCGCCTCCGTCGCTTACCACTGCGAAGGCTTACGGTAGTGAGATCGTGAAGATGAGGGATCTCGGCCTTATTGTGGGTTCGGGAGGAGCCCTCTCTCACGCCCCGAGGCGAGGCCAGGCAGCCCTCATACTGATGGATGCCTTCCAACCCGAAGGGATCACCCAACTGGCCGTAGACTCGATCTTCATGATGCCCCACCTGGGAGTCATATCGTCGATCTGCCCTGATATCGCGGCCCAAGTCTTCGACAAGGACTGCCTAATCCGTCTCGGCACTTGCATTGCCCCGGTCGGACAAGCCAGGCCGGGCACGGCCATGGCCGGCGTAAGGGTAGTCATGCCCGACAGGAGAGTGGTGGAGAAGACGATCGTCAAGGGTGAGGTCGAACGCATACCGCTCCCGGCGGGAGATGAGGCCACGGTGCATGTGAGTCCCTACCGGGGCATGGATGTGGGGGCCGGGAAAGGCAGGGCGGTGGATGTCAAAGTCCAAGGCGGCGTTTCAGGCATCATCCTGGACGGCCGCGGGAGACCCCTTGAGCTGCCCGAAGACGCCCCGGAAAGGGCGGACGCTCTGACTCGCTGGTTCGACGCGATGGACGCCTATCCAATGGACGAAGTGCGTCAACTCCGGACCCAGTTCCCCGTGAAGGCATCTGAAGGCAAGGGAGGGAAGAAGCGTGGCGGCTTCTTTGGGTTCCTTAGGCCCGATTGAGGCTCATGTCCGCCTCGTGAGGAAGGAGCGGAGATTGCCTCTTCCGGGCGAGGTCCTTGTCGCGGTAGGCGACGAGGTGAAGCCCGACACTCCCATTGCCAAGATCGCCCTCCGTCCGGGGGTGCCCTGGGTCATTCCGGCAGCGCGCCGTCTGGGCATAGAACCCCGCGAACTCTCGCGACACATGGTCAAGAAGGTCGGCGACTCCGTGAAGACCCAAGAGGTCGTGGCCCTCTTTGAGGACGGTCGCTCCGGGAGGAGGGAGCTTGTATCGCCAACCGACGGCGTCATCGAGAGCGTCTCTGATTCGTCGGGCAGGGTCATTATCCGCGAGGAATACGGGAAAGAGGACCCGCCCGTGACTTTCGATGTGGCCGGCGAGATCCGCGTGCGCCCCGAGGAGCTCATG
Source organism: uncultured Eubacteriales bacterium (assembly GCA_964646835.1). GTDB lineage: Bacteria > Bacillota > Sulfobacillia > Fermentithermobacillales > Fermentithermobacillaceae > UBA3951. The sequence continues at coordinate 4,770 of CAZYFG010000003.1, forward strand.
CACCACATGATCCGGGGCATCGGCCAGGAAGTGAAGAAAACCCAGATCATCGCCAAGAAAGGTGACATGCAGGCCTTTTTCACAAAGACCGCGCTGGCGCCGATCTCCGGTGTCATCTCGGCGATTGACACGAAGACGGGGAAGGTCACCATCTCTCGACCTTTCAAGCAGGTTGTTGTGAACGCGTACCTTTCAGGGAAGGTAACATCAATAATCCCCGAGAGAGGCTGCGTCATAGAGACTCCCGGAGTGAGGCTCACGGGCATCTTCGGTATCGGGAGAGAGACCTTCGGCAAGATTCGCGTGCTGACTGAAAGGCCCGACCAATCGCTCGAGCCGGAGATGGTGACGCCCGACTGCGAAGGCTGCATCATCGTGGGCGGTGCTCTGGCCACAGAGGAATCCCTCCGCCGCGCGCTGGAGGTCGGGGTGAAAGGGGTCATCACGGGCACGGTCAACTATTATGCCCTCATCCGGTCTCTCGGAGTGAAACTCGGCGTAGGCATTACCGGACAGGAAGATATAGACCTGACTCTCTTGCTCACCGAAGGGTTTGGCCGTTTGGCGATGCGCAGGGAAGTCTATGAAACCCTGAAGGCGCTGGAAGGCCACGTCGCTTCGATGAGCGGGGCGACCCAGATCAGGGCGGGGGCGCTGAGGCCCGAGGTGATTGTGCCGTTCCAAGGGTACGCGGGAGAGATCCGTGAAGAGCAAGCGGTGGACGAGGACATTAAGCTCGGCGCAATGGTGCGGATCGTCAGTGAGCCCTTCTTCGGAGAAGTGGGCAGGATTGTGGACATCGTCCGAGAACCTAGAGCAATTGGGACGGAAGCCAAGGTGCCTGTAGTCAGCGTTGAATTGGATGGTGCCCGGCGAGTGACGGTTCCCCGAGCCAACGTAGAGGTGTATTGACATCATTTGGATGAAGGAGAAAGCGAGGAATTACTGTAGAATAGTCAGGATAATTGGAGAACTCACGGGGGAAAGGGGTGACGCTTTTGTTTAAATTTCCGGAGCCGATTGACCAGAAGCGCCGCGATGAGATAATCGAGGCCATCGCCAAGCGGATTGAGCAATTCGGTATGCTTGTGCCCGCCATATTCTTCCTCGAGATGAACAAGCCGCTCAGCTATATCACGGGTCAGGGGATGCACTTCCTCGCCCCGATCGCGGGCGTGTTTTTCAGCACTTTTGAAGACTACGCCTACTTCTTCGACGACAGAAAGAACGTGGAGCTCCTGATCCAAAAACTGGAGAGCCTCGCCGAGAAGGAAGAAGAACGTGCCCGGGAGCTCAAGGCTCAGAGAAAGGCGAAGAAGGCGGCGGAAAAAGCGGGGGGCGCCATGGTTGACGAGGCCATGAAGATGGCCGGTGAGAATAAGCCCGAAGCGCCTCCGGATGTTGGCCCCAAGTAAGAAGGTTTTCTACAGCTCGACATCGTATTAAGTCACTTATGGACTTCTATTCTTATCGGTTGGCAAGTGAGGAGGGGAAAGCATCAGTGCCGGAAGAGAAGGCTGATTTCAAGCTGGACAGAGAGATCAACTCTGTCCTTGCCACAGACTGCGGCTCAACCACGACAAAAGCAATTCTCATTGAAAAAGTGGGCGACGAGTACCGTCTGATCGTACGAGGCGAGGCTCCCACTACGGTAGAGGCTCCGTTTGAGGATGTTACTGCCGGCGCTCGCAACGCTATCCGGGAGGTCGAGGAGCTTACCGGAAAGACATTCTTGAGTGATGCCGGGGTCATAACCCCCAGGCGCCCGGATGGGAGCGGGGTAGACATATACATGTCCACGTCTTCCGCCGGTGGCGGACTGCAGATGATGGTCGCCGGTGTGGTCAAGACCATGACTGCCGAGTCTGCGGCCCGTGCAGCCCTTGGGGCGGGCGCTATCGTCATGGACGTCATCTCGGTCGACGACGGACGAAAGCCCCACGAGAAGATACAGAGAATCAGGTAGCTGCGCCCCGACATGATCCTCCTGTCAGGAGGCATTGACGGCGGAACAATCACTCACGTGGTTGAGATTGCCGAGCTTATCTCGGCTGCCGAACCCAAACCCAGATTGGGAATCGGGTTCAACCTTCCCGTCATCTACGCAGGCAACAAGGACGCGAGGCCCCATATTAAGGCCAGTCTTTCCAAGAAGGTTGACCTCCGGACGGTCGACAACCTCCGTCCCGTACTAGAGAGAGAGGTTCTTGGACCTGCTAGAGAAGAGATCCACAATCTGTTCATGGAACACGTTATGGCTCAGGCACCCGGCTACAACAAACTGATGTCCTGGACCCCCATCCCCATCATGCCGACCCCCGGAGCAGTGGGCATCTGCATGCAGACTGCGTCAAAGGAGTATGACCTGTCGGTTATCGGCGTGGATATCGGCGGCGCCACGACAGACGTGTTCTCCGTGTTCGGCGAGTACTTCAACAGGACCGTTTCGGCCAACCTGGGCATGAGCTACTCCATCTGCAACGTTCTCTTGGAGACCGGGGTAGCCAATATCATGAGATGGATCCCCTTCGACATCAACGAGGGGGATTTGAGGAACAGGATCCGCAACAAGATGATCCGTCCCACCACCATCCCGCAGACTCTGGATGACCTCATACTTGAGCAGGCTATCTCCAGGGAAGCGCTCCGCTTGGCTTTCATCCACCACAAGAGCCTTGCCGTTGGACTCCGCGGCGTTCACAGGCAGAGGACCATCGGCGACACCTTTGAGCAGACCGGGTCCGGAGAATCGTACATCAATATGATGGACCTGGGGCTCCTTATCGGCTCGGGCGGAGTCCTCTCTCACGCCCCCAGGCGAGCGCAAGCGGCCATGATGATGTTGGACGCATTCCAGCCCGAGGGTCTCACCATGCTGGCGGTTGACTCGATCTTCATGATGCCGCAGTTGGGCATCCTCTCAACCGTGCATCCAAAGGCCAGCATGCAGGTATTTGACCGCGACTGCCTCATCAGACTCGGTTCGGCCATAGCTCCCGCGGGTCCCAGCGGTTCCGCCAAGGACGGAGACGCGTGCGTGAAGGTGGAACTCGAGGCTGACGGCAACAAGATAGTCGAGGAAGTTCCTTACGGTTCGGTGAAACTGGTTCCCCTGGAGGACGGCAAGAAGGCGAAAGCCGTCATCCATCCGTCGAGGCAGTTCGACGTAGGAAAGGGCTTTGGCCACACCTTGGAGACGACCGTAATGGGCGGAGTCGTGGGAGTAACCATCGACGCCCGGGGAAGGACGTTCAATGTGCCCGAGGACAAGGCCCAGAGGAACAAGAAACTCGTTGAGTGGTTCACGGCGATGAACCTGTATCCCGAAGAACTGCTCCGGAAATACGCACAGGTGTAAGGGGGAGGGACGAAAAATGGCACACGCATATACGCCTGGACTTAAGGTTACCGAAAGGGCCGTAATCCGAAAGACGCGTCGCCTGCCCCTCCTCGGAGAGGTCCTTGTCGAACAGGGGAAGGCAGTATCTCCGGACACGATTGTCGCCCGGACAGACATTCCGGGAAACCCGCAGACCGTGAACGTAGCGAACTCTCTGGGAGTCGAGCCCGAAGATATCGCCGAGTTCATGAAAGTGAAGACCGGAGGCTCAATCAAGAAGGGCGAGATACTGGCCGAGTACAGGTCTTTCTTTGGGTTGTTCAAGCACACCGTCACCTCTCCTGTTGACGGCGTGGTTGAAATGGTCTCTACCGTTACGGGTCAGGTGACTCTTCGCGAGCCTCCGATCCCGGTTCAGGTTGACGCCTACATCGACGGGATCGTCGAGGAAGTGCTGCCCAAGGAGGGCGTCATAATCAAGACCGAGGGTGCGTTCATCCAGGGCATCTTCGGCGTCGGCGGAGAGACTCAGGGCGTCATCAGGGTAGCCGTGGACAGCGCTGACGAGGTGCTGGATGAGAACCTCATCAAGCCCGATGACAAAGGCAAAGTCATCGTCGGCGGTTCTCTTGTGACCGCGGCGGCCATCAAGAAGGCCGGTGAAGTAGGTGCCCGCGGCATCGTGGCCGGGGGTATCATCGATACCGACCTCATAGCCTACCTCGGTCACGACATCGGAGTTGCCATCACCGGACACGAGGACGTCCCGGTAACCGTCATCATCACCGAAGGATTCGGCAAGATGCGCATGGCTCACCGGACCTTCGACCTCTTGAAGAACCTCCAGGGGTTCAAAGCCTCCATCAACGGAGCGACTCAGATCCGCGCAGGCGTCATGAGGCCCGAGATCATCGTCCCGGGCTATCAGCCCAAAGAGGCCCTCAAGGAGCAAGACCTCTCACAGGGTCTTGTCCCCGGAACCCCGTTGCGCATAATCCGCGAGCCCTACTTCGGCCAGCTGGCGGAAGTCGTTGACCTGCCGCCTGAGCTGCAGGTCATTGAGACCGAGGCTCACGTGAGAATCCTGCGGGCGAAGCTCGCCGACGGCACCATCGTCACGGTGCCTCGTGCCAACGTGGAGATCATCGAGGCCTAAGAGACACCGGAAGAACAACTTGTGTGAAAGTGGGACCCGCCTCTTAGGAGGCGGGTCCTTTTGCGTACTCGCGCCGCGATAGAGGGATAAAATCCCTGCGGAGAGAAAAAAGGTACTCTAGTGGGAAGAACAAGTGTCGAAGTGAAGACGAGAAGGGAGGCAGAGCGAGAGCATGGACAAGGACCTGTTGAAGGAGTTCATGGCGGAAGAAGCCATCCCCTTGAGGACCAAGTTCGACGATTACCTCGCTGTTGCCCTGGGTGTAAGGAGGGCGTCCCAGTTCATCTCGCCGGCGGAATTGCCAGACGCCGCTATACTGGGCGCCACCATAGACGACCGCTTCCGACAGAAGATAGCGGGCCGGAAACTGCCGGGAGAGTCACTGGGCGATTACATGAAGAGCAAGATGGGCAGATACTGGCGCCGGAATCGGGCTCAGGAAATCCGGTACCGCCTGGACGCGTTGAGGAGCATCTACAAGGACGTAGTCGAGAACTCCCACTCGTATATGACCTACATAGGTTGGGCCAAGAAGCTGGGCCTTTCCTACAAGGAGTTGGAGTCGCGGCCTACCATCCGGGAGATCTACCTCTTCAAGGACCCGGAAGTCGCCCGGGAGCTGGACGAGCTTCAGGACCTTCGCAAAGACATACGGTGGGAGAGGATGCGGTCCCAAGGGGCAAATCAACCCGGCTACGCCAGGGCTTTTCCCGAAGAGCAGAACCCGGCCTTCCTCAAGAAGCTCGGACGGATCTTGGGCTTTCCGCCATGCTGCATAGAGCGGTACGCCTTTGACAGGGAATCGGCCGTGCTTTCGCCGGAACAGCGCGCCTCCAACCAACTGGTGAACCTGGAGGCCGACGAGGAGTACAACCGGCGCGCGTACTTCACCAAGGATTTCTTCCCGTGTCAACCCGACTGCGAGAGCGCCGCCCAGATTGGAGAAGCGATGTACGCCGCTGTCAAGGAGATAGATCCGGAGGTCGCCGAGGAGTACGAACGTCACTTGGCCGGGAACGTCCAATTGGTCCGGGAGTATCCCGAGATCATCCGGAAGAAGATCGAGTCTTTGGAAAAGGTCGCGGGCGTAACTAAGGCGCAAGAAGGCGATGACGTTGAACCATAGCGGCAAGATCGAGCAACGGTCTCTGTTTGAGCCCGTGGCCGAAACTCATATTCCCAGGGGACAAGCACCCCTTCTCCCTTTGCGAGAGGAAAAAGAAGAGAAATCGGTGGCGCCTCCCAAGCCCGACCGGGAGAACGAGTGGCTGGGCATCACCGAGCTCCGCGACTTGAGGCCCCTCGTCCTTTCATGCCGGGCCTGTGACCTCCGAAGCGGCGCCAGGGGAGTGGTCTTCGGCGAAGGAGACCCTCACTCGCGCATCGTCTTCGTCGGAGAGGGACCGGGACAGACCGAGGATGAAACAGGCAAGCCTTTCGTCGGGCGGGCAGGGCAGCTCCTGGATTATGCGCTAAAGACGATCGGGTTCTCCCGCGAACAGGTATTCATCGCCAACATCGTGAAGTGCCGGCCGCCGGGCAACCGGCTCCCCCTTCCCAATGAGGTGCAAGCGTGTCTGCCTCACCTCAAAGCTCAGCTCCGCATCCTGCGGCCGGAGATCGTGGTGCTTCTCGGAGCTTTGGCCAGTCAGACTCTGGTAAACCCAGGCATCAGGGTTACCAGGGACCGTGGCAAGTGGTTCACGAAGGAAGGGGTACAATACCTTGTGACATTCCATCCCGCCGCGGTGCTCAGGGACGAAGCCAACAAGCGAAACGCGCTCATGGCCGATATGCGAAGCCTCAGAGAGAAGTGGGAAGCGTTGAAGAGTGGCAGATGACAAGAGGGTGACCGTCCACCTGGAAAGCCGGGGTCCCGGTGAGACAAGGGCAATCGGCAAAGCTATAGGCGAGCGCTGCCGCGGCGGGGAGGTAATCCTCCTGAAGGGGCCCCTGGGGGCCGGAAAGACGACACTGGTTCAGGGGATAGCCCGGGGGCTCGGCATCGAGGGCCCCGTGCAGAGTCCGAGTTTCGTGTTGGAGAGGATCCACAGGGGCAGGCTCGCCTTGAGGCACCTTGACCTCTACCGTCTCACGGGGGCCGAGGCCCTGGAAACCGGGCTCCTTTCCGAGATGGACGAGGACGAAGTCACGGTGATTGAGTGGGGCGAGAGAGCCGAAGGCCTACTTAGCGCCGATCTTGAGATCCGGATTGACATGACTCCTCATGCGTCGATAAGGAGCATAGTCATGGAAGCAGGAAGCCCCCTGTGGCAGTCTTTCATTACCGAGGTAGGGCGCAAATGACCAACGGAGAGTCTCCGGTCCTGGCCATAGAGACATCCACTTCGCTTATGGGCGCGGCGGTGACAGTGGGAGAAGAGGTCTTGTCGGAAGGTTTCATCGATAAGCCCAAGGTTCACTCGTATAAGCTCCTTCCCATGTGCGACTGGGTGCTTCGGAAGGCAAGCTTAAGTCCCGACCGGTTGGGAGGGATCGCGGTATCAGTGGGTCCCGGATCGTTCACGGGACTCCGGATAGGCTGTGCCACGGCACAAGGCCTTGCCCACGCGTGGGGAAAGCCTGTAGTGCCGGTCCCTACGTTCTCGGTCCTCATCGAGCAAGCGAGGCAGGAAACCGAAGGCAAAGATCAGGAATTCCACATAGCCGCAGTTCAGGGCAGGGCCAGAGCCCAGACCGTAGCCGCCCTGTACTCGCGGGAGGGCACAGAGGTAATCGCTCCAATGGGAAGATCCATTGATGAGTTCGCCGTGGAGGTATCATCACTGGTGAGGACCTCGGTGATCGTGGTGGGGGACGCGGCCGATCTGTTTGTGGAGCACTTCCGGTCCGGTAGGACCGCCGGCCTCCCGGAGTTGGGCGTAGCTTTGGCGGGTGAACGGGCGCGGCTCCCGTTGCCGGGTACCGTAGGTCGTGTGGCGGAGAGGCTTTTGAGGCAAGGCGTATCTTTGGAGCCTAAGGCTTTGGTTCCTTTGTACTACCGGAAGCATCAAGCGGAAGTGGCCATGACGGGGAAGAAGACGAATGAGAGGCGAGCCGAGTGAGCACGGTGGACTTCGATGTGACCCAGATCAAGATTGAGCCCATGAGCCTCAAGGACCTGGACCGGGTCATGGAGATCGAGACACGCTCCTATCCGACTCCATGGTCCAGGCGGGCGTTCGTTTCGGAAGTGACGGACAACAGCTATGCCTACTACTACGTTGCGCGACTGGGTGACCTGATTGTCGGCTACGTCGGCATGTGGGTCATCCTGGAGGAGGCTCACATAACCAATATCGCCGTAGATCCGGACTACAGGCGGCTGGGGATCGGCCGCCTCATGCTCGAGACAATGTTTGACCGGGCGCGGGAGCACGGCGCCACGCGGATGACGCTGGAGGTCCGGGTTTCGAATATTAGCGCCCAGAACCTCTACAAGAAACTGGGCTTCGCCGAACGGGGCATTCGCAAGGGTTACTACACCGACATCCACGAGGACGCCATCATCATGTGGAAAGACGACCTCGGTCCCCAAAAGCCCAGAGAGAACCAGATCAAGTGGATGGTATGAACTTGGCGACGCCGTTCAAGTCTCTTTGAGCCTTCTGCGCAGCCTCGCAAACCGCATTGCGTATGGAGTCCTTGCCTGCTTCTTCGCCGAGGGCCTCGTACGCGTAATCGATGCTTCTCGAGGCGCTCACGATAGCCCCGGCACCTCCCGGCATGAAGGCGCCCTTCACATCGTCCGCGGTACCTCCCTGTGCCCCGTAACCCGGGACAAGGAGGTACGAAGATCTCAAGACCTCCCTGAGCTCTTCGAGCTCGGAAGGATACGTAGCCCCAACCACCGCCCCGATGTGGGAATACCCGTGTGTCCCGATGTTCGAGGCCCCCAGTTCGGTGATTGCCCTGGCTACCCCGGTGTAGAGCCTCTCGCCGCTCTCTCGTAAGACCTGGTCCTGAAAGGCTCCAGAGCCCGGATTAGATGTCTTCACCAAGACGAAGAGTCCGCATCCTGCTTTGGCGGCCGCGCCTGCGAACGGCTCCAGCGTGTCGGGACCCAAGTACGGGTTCACGGTGAGCGCGTCGGAGAAGAAGTCAGAACCGGGGTCAAGGTAAGCTTGGGCGTAAGCGGCGGCGGTGCTCCCGATGTCGCCCCGTTTGGCGTCAAGGATGACAGGGATCCCCCTTGCCCGCGCCGCCTTCAGGCATTCCGCGAGAACCCTGATCCCAAAAAGGCCCATGCTCTCGAAAAACGCCGCTTGAGGTTTGACCGCGCAGGCCGTCTCTTCTCCCGCCTCGATGAGCATCCCGCAAAACTCCCTGAGGAGCTCCTCGGGCCCGAAACCGGGATAGGCGCGGGCGAAGGGCGACGATTCTCCGAAAAGCCTCTTTGGGTACGGGTCAATCCCGATTACCAGTCGTGAGTCCACCGCGTTTATCCGGTCGTATAGCCTATCCGCGAAATGCATTTCCTCGTCCTCCCCCATCCCGTATCGCAGGCTCCAACGCAGAGTCTCCCATGGTTTTCAAGATGGGCCCCGGATTTGCCTTCTTCCCAAGCCACGGTGTACTTTAGTATGTGGACCGTGAGATGCAACTCTTGAGGTGGTTTCTTGAGGATTTTGGGCATCGATACGTCGTGTGACGACACTTCCTGCGCCGTCGTGGAGAATGGACGCACGGTCCTCTCCAATATCGTCTCCTCACAGGTTGACCTGCACGCCAAGTTCGGCGGAGTTGTCCCTGAGATTGCTTCACGCAAGCATATGGAGATGATGATCCCCGTTGTAGAGGAGTGTCTCTCTAAAGCATCCATCTCGCTTGCGGACTTAAGCGGCGTTGCCGTCACTTTCGGCCCGGGCCTTTTGGGTTCGCTCCTGGTCGGAGTGAGCTACGGCAAGAGCTTAGCCTACGGTTTGGGTGTCCCGCTTCTGGGAGTCCATCACCTTGAGGGGCATATAGCGGCCAATTTCCTAAGGGAGGACCCGCCTCCTTTTCCGCTCCTCAATCTGGTCGTGTCGGGAGGCCATTCCGACCTTGTCCTCATGCGCGAACACGGAGCGTATATGGTGCTCGGAGAGACGCTCGACGACGCAGCCGGAGAGGTGTTTGACAAGGTGGCCAGGGAACTGGGGCTCCCTTTTCCCGGCGGCCCTCACCTGGACAAGATGGCAGACCTGGGAGATGAGGACGAAGTCAAGTTCACTCACCCAAAGATAGAAGGGCACCGGTTCGATTTCAGTTTCAGCGGCACAAAGACCCGTGCGCTTCAGGAGCTCCAAAAGCGCGGGGTTTCACCCGAGAGCGTGAGGAACATCGCCGCGGGACTCAGGAGAGCCATTGTCAGGGACCTACTGTACAACGTGCCGGAAGTGATCAAGGCGACGGGCGCCCGGGCTTTCGCGGTGTCGGGCGGCGTGGCCGCCAACAGCCTCCTCCGTAGAGAGGCCGAGGCTCTCTGCAGCCGTTTGGGTGTGCCTTTGTATATCCCACCCAAGGAATACTGCACCGATAACGGCGCGATGATCGCGTCGGCCGGGTACTTCCGCCTCCTGGCCGGGAAGGTCTCGGGACCGGATTTGAGCGCCGAAGCAAGTCTCCCACTCACTTCATGGTAAGGAAGATTGCCCGGTGAGATGCCAAAGACAGGTGAAGAGCGATACTCCGTCCCTTGAGGCCCTCCTCTATCAAGCCCAGAAGCAGGGGATCCTGCCCATCACGTCTGAGTGCACAGCAAGGTGCGCTTTTTGCTCCAATAGATACAACCCGCCGTCCTGTGAAGTGTTGAGCATCGGGAGGCGGAGCCTCCAGGATATAAAGGACTCGCTTCCGTGGCTTCAGGGGGCTCCGGGTCCCATCGTCATCGGCGAATCGGTGACGAGGATCAACGAAGGAGAACCCCTCTGTCACCCTGACTTCCTTGAAGTGGTGCGCCTCGTACGGGAAGCGTACCCCAATCGCGCCATCAAGGTGACGACCAACGGTATGCTGCTTACCCGTGAGATAGTGGACTTCTTGTCCGAATCAGGAGTGACGCTCACGGTCTCTTTGAACAGCGTGTCCAAGAGGCACGAAGTCATGGGCGACCGCGACCCGGAGAAGACCCTTGCCGCGATCTCTTCCTTAAGTGGCAAGGTGGAGTTCGACGGAAGCATGGTAGCACTTCCGTTTCTCACGGGACATGAGGACATCGAGCAATCGGTGAGATTCCTCAAAGACGCGGGAGCTCAAACCGTGAGGCTTCTCTTGCCCGGGTTTTCGTCGCGCCACCCTCTCTTCAGGATGATGCCAAAGGATACGTGGAAAGAGGTCCGGGAGATGGCAAGTAGGTTGGCCGCGCGTGAGAGGATCCCCGTGCTCGTCGATCCGCCGGAACTCAACGATCTTGATGCCAGGATTGAGTATGTCCTCCCGGACTCGCCGGCGGCCCGGGCCGGACTCCGCGCCGGGGACCTTATCGTGCAGGTTGCCGGCAAGGACGTTTTCTCCAGGAAAGACGCGTTTCAGAAGGCCTACGAGAGGGAAAACCCGTCGGTCACCGTCCTCAGGGAAGGCCTCATTGATTACAGACTTTCGAAAAAGAGGGGGACGTCTCCCGGGTTCGTCACCTACGATGACCTGGACCCCTTGGAGTACCTTAACTGGGAGCGGGCTTCGGGAGTGACCAAGGGACGCGATGTCCTGGTGCTCACGTCAAAGCCCGCCAAGAAGCTCATCGAGGCGGCCCTCGCGAGTCGGGGTCTTGAGGCCCGGGTCGTGGCCGTCCGTTCCCATTTCTTTGGGGGAAACATCCACGTCGCCGGCCTCCTCACAGTGAGAGACTTTCTCGCGGCATACAGGAGGGCTACGACGAGAACCGGCCGGCCCTACTCGGTGACCCTTCCCGCCCGGGCGTTTGACCCTTGGGGCCGCGACCTCGAAGGCGTTCACTTCCGGGCCTTTTCCCAGGAGACCGGAGTACCCGTGATCCTGGCCGGCTGAGCGAATTCCCACCATTCTCCAAATCGGAGCCCGACGGCAGGACTATTTCGAGACTCCAAAGAATAGTTCACGGCGTCCCAAAAAACGTTCTCTTGTATTGGAGGTGTCAGATCTGAGCTTTTGCGCGAAGGAGTTCCTCAAGAAAGCGTCGATGGCCCACGGAGTGTCAGGCTACGAGTTCATGAATCAGAGAGCCTTGGTCGAAGAGGTCATGAAAGGACTTGTCGACGAGATTCACAGTGACACTTTCGGGAATGTCATCGGCTTCCGAAAGGGCGAAGGCGAAGGCTTAAGACCCAGGATCATGCTGGCGGGTCACATGGACGAGATCGGCCTCATGGTAACCAAGATCGAGGAGAGGGGTTTCCTCAGGTTCACCCAAGTGGGTGGGGTAGACCCGCGCATTCTGCCGGGGCATGAAGTAATCGTGTACGGAAAAAGGCCGCTTACCGGCCTCATAGGTGTGAAGCCGCCTCACCTTACTCCGCCGGAAGAGGCCAATAAGGCGGTGAAGATGTGGGATCTGGCCATTGACGTGGGGCTTCCGGAGGAAGAGGTAAGAGAGCTGGTCTCCGTCGGCGACGTGGTCACTTTCAAGCGGCAGGTAACGGAGCTCATGGGAGACGTCCTGTCCGGGAAGTCCATGGACGACCGCGCGGGAGTGGCCGTCATCCTGGTGGCCCTGGACAATCTGAAGAAGTACAAAGTGCAGGCAGACGTGTACGCCGTCGCGACGACCCAGGAGGAAGTCGGCCTGAAGGGGGCCATCACGTCGGCTTACGGCATCCGTCCGGATATCGGGATCGCCATAGACGTTTGCCACGCGGAGACGCCGGGAGTACCTGAGTGGCGAACCTCCTCTATGGGCAAAGGACCGGCTGTCGCACAGGGAGCCAACATCCATCCCAAGGTGTACGCGGGTCTGGAGAAGGCCGCCAAGGAACTGGGTATTGCCATCCAGCCCGAACCTGCTCCGGCCGCTACAGGTACGGACGCGTGGGGCATTCAGATAAGCGCCGCAGGTGTCGCTACGGGACTCATCTCCATCCCGCTAAGGTACATGCACACTTCGGTGGAGACCTTGTCCGTGGGTGACGTGGAGAAAGCAGGACGGCTTCTGGCCGCGTTCATTGCTTCTGTCGACGGCCGTTTCGTGAAGGAGTTGACAATATGGAACTGAGAGAGCTTACCTCTTTCGCAGGCGTGTCCGGCGGCGAGACTGAAGTAAGGAACGCCATCATGAAGGAACTCGAAGCCATGGGAGTGGCTTTTGAGACTGATGTCCTCGGGAACGTGATCGCCAGAAAAGGCGATTCCGGACCCAAAGTCTTGGTAGACGCTCACATGGACGAAGTGGGATTCATGATAGTCCACATCGAGAAGAACGGTTTCCTCCGGTTCCGGGCTATTGGCGTCCCACCGTCGGTCATGGTTTCAAAGCGTGTATTCATTGGGAAGGACAAGGTGCCAGGCGTCATCGGCGCCAAGGCGATCCACCTGCAAGAAGCCAAAGAGCGTGAGACGGTTATCCCGGCCGACCAGCTCTTTATCGACATTGGAGCCAAGTCAAAGGAAGACGCCGAGAAGAAGGTCAAGGTCGGCGACTACGCGGTATTCGATACCGAGTTCGAGGAGCTTTCTCCCGGCATCGTGAAGGCCAAAGCCCTGGATGACAGGATAGGCTGCGCCATACTCCTCGATGTCCTGAAAGAGGACTGGAACGGCATCAGGCTCCATGCCGTGTTCGCGGTTCAGGAGGAGATCGGCACCCGGGGCGCTAGGGTCGCGGCTTACCGGATTGCTCCGGACATGGGAATAGCCCTTGAAGGGACCGTCTGCGCCGACATCCCCCTAGCCGACAAGGACGCCTATGCCACAAAGATCGGCCACGGCGCCGCCATTTCGTTCATGGACAGGGGCTCGTTGCCGTCCAGGGCGATGGTCGCCCAGATAATGAAACTAGCCAAAGAGCACAACATCCCGGTGCAGTACAGGGAAGCGACATCGGGCGGAAATGACGCGGGAGCGATCCAAGCGGCTCAAGCGGGGTGCCCCGTGGCGTCCATCTCGGTGCCGTGCAGGTACATACATACCCCGTTTGCCCTTGCTTCTCTCAAGGACATGAAAGCCGCCAGGGATATCCTGGTCCTATTCCTTAGGAGTGTTGAAGGAGGTTTCAGACCGTGAAGGATCTCATAAAAAAAGTCACTGAGGCTTTCGGGCCTTCAGGGGCAGAAGACTTAGTCCGAGAGGTAATACGGAAGGAAGTAGAGCCCTACGTCGACGAGATCTCAGTCGACGCATTGGGCAACTTGATCGCCCACAAGAAGGGTAAAGGCGGCAAGAAAGTGATCCTTGACGGCCACATGGATGAAATTGGGCTCATGGTCACCCACATCGACGACAAGGGGTTCCTCCGGTTTGGGAACATCGGGGGAGTGAATCCATTCGTAGCCCTCGGCCAGCGGGTCTACTTTGAGAACGGCACAATGGGCGTCATAGGGTCCGAGAGGGTGGACGACCCCAAGGACCTCAAGCTGGAGAAGCTCTTCATCGACATCGGCGCCAAGAACAAAGAGGAAGCCGCGGCAAAGGTGAGCGTGGGAGACAGCTGCGCCTTCTACCAGCCCTTCGTCGACATGGGCGATAAGGTTGTGGCCAAGGCCATGGACGACCGCATAGCTTGCGTCGTCATCATAGAGGCTCTGAAGAGGCTTGAGAACAGTGCCCACGACATATACGCCGTCTTTGCCACTCAGGAAGAAGTTGGCCTCAGGGGAGCGCGGGCCGCGGCCTACGGCATCTCTCCCGATGTCGGCATCGCTCTGGACGTGACCAGGACAGGCGACACCCCCAAGTCCAGGACAATGGATGTTTCTCTTGGCAACGGGGCGGCGATCAAGGTGAAGGACTCGAGCCTCATCTGTCATCCGGCCCTCAAGAACTACATGGTGAAGGTCGCTAAGGAGAAGGGGATCAAGTACCAGATGGAGGTACTCGAAGCGGGCGGCACCGACTCCGCGGCCATCCAGATGACCAAAGCGGGCATCCCTGCCGGTTGCATCTCGATCCCGTGCCGCTACATCCACAGCCCGTGCGAGATGGTTGACATGGGCGACGTGGAAGCGTGCGTACTGCTGGCGAAAGCCCTCTTGGAGAGCCCACTTGAGTTCTAAAGTAACATTTGGGAGGGAGCCGTAGTTGCTGACGGAGCTCAACCGGATACTGGGACTTGCTCAAAAACTGGGTGCAGAGTACGCGGACGCCCGGTACGTTTCCATAACCCAGGAGCCCGTTTCGGTGAGCACAGACGGAGCGCCGCAGATCTCGGTTTCGAAGAGCACCGGGTTGGGTCTTCGCGTGTTGGTGGACGGGGCGTGGGGTTTCTCAGCCACGCCCTATTTGGACCCCAGGAGCTTGGAGAAGACCGCTGACGACGCGGTTAAGATAGCGTACGCTTCGGCCCTGTGCAAGAAGGGCGACGGGGTGTCTCTGGAGCCTTTGGACTCCAAGAGAGCAAGGTGGCAGACGCCGTGCAAGATCGACCCTCTCTCAATGAAGCCGGAAGACAAGATCCAGTTTCTCACTGACGTAGTAGAGTGCGCTAAGAAGGTCCCGGGCGTTTTCCGGGCCACCGCTTCCATCATGAGCTACCGCGAAGAGAAGGAGTTCATGTCGACCGACGGGAGAGAGATAGAACAGACCATCGTCCATTCGGGCGGCTCGGTTTCAGTTATGGCCAGAGGCGAGGGAGACGTGCAGTCCCGCTCCTTCTCGGACTACGCCGGGGGCGGGTTCGAATTCGTGGAGAGCCTGGACCTAAAGACGAAAGCGGAGACGCTTGCCGACGAAGCGGTTAGGCTCCTGAAGGCGCCCGTGTGCCCCCAGGGTGTCACCGACTTGGTGATGGGCGGTTCTATGGTCGCCCTTCAGATCCACGAATCTTGCGGGCACCCGATCGAACTGGACAGGGTAGTCGGACAAGAAGCCACGTTTGCCGGCACGTCGTTTCTCACTCCTGAAAAGAAGGGCAGCTTCCGCTACGGTTCGCCTTCCGTGAACATAGTCGCGGATGCCACCGCGCCCGGCGGACTGGGGAGCTTCGGCTATGACGACGAAGGCGTCGAGGGGCAGCGGGTGGATATCATCAAGGAAGGCATCTTCACCGACTACCTGACTTCCCGTGAACTTGCTCCTCTCTTTGACCAGGAGTCAAACGGGACCATGAGGGCCGTAGGTTGGGAAAACATCCCCTTGGTCAGGATGACCAACATCAACCTGGAACCGGGCGACTGGACGCTGGACGAGATCATCAAGGACACCAAAGAAGGCGTCTTCGTAGATACGCCCAAGAGCTGGAGCCTGGACGACAAGCGGCTCAATTTCCACTTTGGTCAGGAGATCGCCTATGAGATCAAGGACGGCTCTCTCGGGAGGATGCTCAAAAACTCCGCGCACACCGGTATGACGCCCGAGTTCTGGAATTCCTGCGACGCGGTGGCGGGAAGAGACGAGTGGCGTATCTGGGGCACTCCCGGGTGCGCCAAAGGCGAGCCGGTCCAGGTCATACATGTCGGTCACGGCGCCGCGCCGGCACGATTCCGCAAGGTGAAGGTAGGTGTTGAGGCGTGACCGGCAGAGACGACGCATTGAAGGTCCTTGAAAAGGTCCTTTCCTTCTGCAAGGGTTTCGAGACTTCCGTGACCCTGACCGCCTCGGACCTGAGCCTCACCAGGTACTATGACAATCACATTCACCAGAACCTGAGGCGACACACCCAGGCGCTTACCGTGCGCGTCGTGAAAGGCAAGAAGGCCGGGATCGCCACGACCAACCTGGCGGACGACGGGTCATTGAGGTGGGCCGTCCAGGCGGCACAGGAGAACATGGAGGTATCGGGAGAGGAAAAGGACTTCCCGGGC
>CAZYFG010000003.1:21272-21631 GCA_964646835.1 uncultured Eubacteriales bacterium
CCTCCCGAGGCCCGAGCCCATCCCGGCAGTGAACGGCTATGTCCCCGCCACGGCCAATCTGAAGCCGAGAGACAGGGCTGAGGCTTGTGCCGTCGTCATCGAAGCCGCCAAGGCCAAAGGGCTTCAGGCTTCCGGCACCTATTCATCGGGAGTCACCGAACTGGCGGTTGCGTCCACGACCGGCGTGAGGGCCTACAATGTCTCAACCGAGGCCTTCTTTAGGACTATTATCCAAGACGGGGACAACACCGGGTACGCCGACAGGCTGACCAGGGATGTGCGGGATATAGACGCCGGGTCTGTGGCCGAAGAGGCTTTGGCAAGGGCCACCATGCGCATGCTGGGAATCTTGGGGACGA
>CAZYFG010000003.1:21667-34798 GCA_964646835.1 uncultured Eubacteriales bacterium
GGCCACTCCCTTGGGCAAGAAGGTCATGGGAGACATCGTGACTATTTGGGATGACGGCCTCGATCCCGCTTCTTTGGCGGTCCCCTTCGACGTGGAGGGGATGCCCAAGCGGAAAGTGGTCTTCATAGAGAACGGAGTGGCCAAGGGAGTTGTGTACGACTCCCGGACCGCGGCTAAGGACGGCGTCAAGTCTACAGGGCATGCGTCGGCCATGAGGGGCGGCAGGTCCGGTCCCCGTCCGTCAAACATGTTCCTCCAGGTTGGCGATTCCACGCGCGACGAGATGGTGCGTTCGACCAAACGAGGGCTGTTGGTGACCAGGTTCCACTATACCCATTGCCCGGAGCCCATGAACGTGGTCGCGACCGGCACAACAAGGGACGGCACGTTTCTCATTGAGGACGGCCGCATAGCGGCCAGGGTTAAGAACCTCCGCTTCACTGAGTCCATGGTGGAGGCGTTCGGCAGGATTGAGGCCATAGCCAAGACCGCGAGGATCACCAGAGACTGGTGGAGCACTTTCGACCCGGTCCTGCCTTGCGTCAAGATAAAGGACTTCTCGTTCACCGGAAGCACCATGTTCTAAAGGCCCTTGGGTGAATTGGGCACCCCCGGCGCACAATATGCCGGGGGTGTCTCATTGAGAAAAGCCATACCCTATATCGCAGGGCTGGCCGTCGTGCTCCTTCTTGGCGTCCTGGCGTTCTATGAGTCCAATCCGTACCGGCAGAGCGCGGGCCCGCTGGACCCCAGGCCCCTGAAAGGCGGCGACGAACGGGACAACCGGGCCATCGGTGAGATTGACCTCGAGAAACTCTATCCCGGGCTTGTGCTCAGAGCGTACAAGGGGCCGGACAAGATAGTAGCCCTCACTTTCGACGACGGTCCCGACAAGGTGTACACACCGGGGGTTTTGGATGTCTTGAGAGCCAAGGGCGTCCGGGCGACCTTCTTCCTGATCGGCAGCAGAATCGACGAGGACCCGGATATCGCCAAGAGAATCGCCGATGAGGGTCATTCCATAGGCAATCATACGTACTCCCATCCGAAGCTGACTGCCGCTTCCCCCGAACTGCCCCAGGAGCTCCAGAAGGCCCGAGACGCTATGGCGCGCCTTGGGTTAAGCGACAACGGGTTCTTCCGACCTCCCTACGGCGCCGCCGAACCTTCTCTCGTGGAGCAGGCGAAGCAGTTGGGGTACAGGGTGGCCATGTGGTCTGTGGACTCACTGGACTGGCGCGGACTCTCCCGGGCCGAAGTGTTCCGGAACGTCCAGGGTTACGTGATGCCGGGTTCCGTGATCCTGCAGCACTCGGCGGGAGGCCCCGGTGAGGACCTCTCAGGGTCGGTGTTGGCAGTGGGTGATATCATCGACGCTCTGTCGGCTGAAGGCTATCGATTCGTCACCCTGCCCGAGATGTTCCCCCCGCCGGAGGGTTCCCCCTAAGCGGCGGTCTTAAGGACCTCAGATACCCGGTCCCGAAACCGAGCTTCCCGAGCCGAAGTACCTCTGAACTGCCCTGAAAATACCCTGAGCAGTCTTGTCCCAGGTCTGTGCTTGACGGAGATAGGACTCCTCCGTCGGATTGGAAAGGAACATGACCTCAATCAACACGGCGGGGGACAAGGACTCCCGGCAGACGTGGAAATTGGAGTCTCTTACACCCAGGTCCCGGGTACCCAGGGCCAGGGTCAGTTCGGACAAGGCGATGGAACCGAACCTCCTGGACTCGGTCGCATTGGGGCTCTTGTCGCACACATATACGGTGGTGCCCGCAATTGACCGGTTGTAGTTCCAGTTGTTGTGTATCGAGATATAGAGGTCTGCCCCTTGAGACCACGCGGCTCGCTCGGAAAGGGACTGTGAGTACTGCCCCGGTTTCGGCGCGAAACCCGGAGGCCCTTCCGTTGTGGCGTAAAGGCTTTGACGGGTGAGTATCGCCGTGGCTCCTGCCTGATTGAGGAGTTGAACCAGCCTCACCGACATCTCCCAGTTGACGTTCCTTTCGGCGAGCCCGGTGGGGCCGATGGCGCCCGGGTCGTTTGCTTCGTGCCCCGGGTCTACCACTATCTTCTTGCCTGCGAGACCCGACACGCCGAAGGTGGCTTCGATCGAGTTGGCAGTCTGCTTTATCTGGTACGGCAAGGGGCCGGTCGTCCTCACGGCCACATCAACGCCCCCGTCTCTGGGCGAGACGGTAACGTTCTTCACTGATTTTCCCCTGCATGGCGGCACGTCGCCCGCCAGAGACGCGCCGGGCAGGAACAGCGTGACCAAGTCGCCGTCCCGCCTAACGTCCGCCCAGGCGTAACCCACGGTACTGATGGTGACGATGTCGCTATTCTCCGTCGACCTTACATTCAGTGATGTGACTATGGGGGTGAATTTGAGCTCCACTCTCCCCGGGGCGATTTTCACGACTTCGTAGTTGGCTTTCTCCTGGAAGTACACCGTGACGTCGCTGGTCGCGACTTTGATGGAACTGAACTCAAACGCGTTCACCGGCAATTGGACTTGGGTGTTGAAGAATATCGACGTGCTCACAACCACGCTGCGCTTGTCGGCTGACGGGATAATCACGGCGCTGTCGAAAGGCCCGGTAACCGTGAGCCTCCTATCTCCTCCGTTGCCGCGGACCGAAACGGTAAACGGAGTGCCGGAGCTGTTGGTTGTGGGCGACGTCAGCCACCCGGCGACCCATCCGGTCTGTCCTTTCGGCGAGACCGCTTGCTTCCAGTCGCCCGAAGTGCCCAAGACCCAGAGCTTGTCCCCTCTATCAAGGGATCCTATTATCGGGTAGCTTGTCCCCGGCCCCTCCCGGAAGTTGACGTCTGTCGCCGTCACCGTGGAGACGGGGTATTTGCCCATAGTCCAAACGTTTTGCGAGACGATGAAGTGGACGTCCGGATCAGATCGTGAAACCACCTTCGAGTCGGGCCCGTAGACCCATCCCTTGAGGCCGTTAGGTGTTTCAACCATGATGTAGGCGCCTTCGGCGCTCAAAAGCTTCGCCGACTCGCCTTTCCCGAGCTTGGCTACGACGGCAGAGCCCGCTACCGGGTTCACGTAGACCGTGAGGGTGTCGCGAGCCGGATATACGACCAGATCGCTCTGTTGGATGGGTTTGGGAGGATCTGCAGCCGGAGGTTTGGGAGGGTCCACCGGCGGAGGGGCTGACTCCGCGAACTCGAGCTTCAGGAGGCTTTCGGATATCCACCCGGTAGAGCCTCCCGGCGTGAGGGTCACCCTGACCCAAGCTCCCCGTTTTACCTCGGCAGGGTATGTCTTGCCCTTGTCGGTCATGGACTTCACCGCGTAGTCCGTTCCGGGACCTGCCCGTACGTTGACATCGGTCGCGGTTATCGTTGCCGACACGCCTTTCAGGTCGACGTCAATGAGCCATCCCGCGATGTACCCGGTGAGACTCCCCGCCTTGATTTTCGCCCAGTTGTTCTCGTATGAGAGGACTTCTACCGTCGTGCCCATGGTCACTGAGCCGATTACCTTGTATGTAGTGTCGGGTCCTGACCGTACGTTGCAGACGTCGCCCACAACCCATGCTTTGAACCCTGCCAGGTTGGCCGGTACGGGAGCGGCGTGGACCTCGGGGAGCGGGTGAAGAGGAAGACATGTCGCGAGAAGTGAAATCAGTAACGCCCATACGGCGCCTTTCAACACATTCCGTGCTTTCACCCTGGTCACCCCGGTATTCCCTTGCTAAGCACTCATTTCTACTATTAGAACGCTTTTCCTCCGCTTTGGTTCCCCAAGAAAGCAAGGTTCTTGACATACATCGACAAGATGAGCGCGTTTATCGAATGGGAAAGGCCCCGGAAACCCGGGGCCCGCGTGAGACCTGGGGGTACGGCGAATCTAGTTCTTAGCGAGTGCCTTCGAACGGTAGTCCTTGATTGCCTCGTGAAGGGCATCGGCAGCCAGGTTGGAGCAATGCAGCTTTTGCGGCGGCAGTCCGCCCAAGGCCTCGGCCACCGTCTTGTTGGAAACTTCCATGGCTTCGTCCAGGGTAAGACCCTTGACCAGTTCGGTGACCATTGAACTGGTGGCGATGGCGGCCCCGCAACCGAAGGTCTTGAACTTAACATCCTCGATCCGGTTGTCCTTCACCTTGATCTGAACCCTCATCACGTCGCCGCAGACGGGGTTGCCCACTTGTCCGACCCCGTCGGGATCCTCCATATCGCCTACATTCCGTGGGTTGAAGAAATGGTCCATGACTTTGTCATTGTACATTGCCGCGGTCCCCCTCCGAGGTCTTTGAGTCTCCTTGCGCAGTGAAAACCGACATCTCCCTGAGTCTTTTCACGATGGGCGGCAGCGTCTCAATCACGTAATCGATGTCTTCCTCGTTGCTCATCCGGCCCAAGGTCATGCGGAGCGATCCGTGGGCCACCTCATGTGATAGCCCCATCGCCAGGAGAACGTGAGACGGCTCCAGCGAACCGGAGGTGCACGCGGAACCTGAAGACGCGCCGATCCCCATGAGGTCTAGGTTCAGGAGGATGGACTCGCCTTCCACGTACTTGACGCTCACGTTGACGTTGTGGGGAAGACGCCGCGTAGGATGACCGTTAAGGACCGTATCGGGGATGCTGTCCATGATCCCTTTGATGAGCCGGTCACGAAGGGTCGTAAGCCTCAGAGACTCGGCTGGAAGCTCGCGCTCGGCCAGATAGCACGCTTCGCCGAAGCCGACGATTCCCGGCACGTTTTCCGTGCCCGCCCGGCGACCTCGCTCGTGTGCACCACCGATGATTTGCGGGGCGATCTTCACGCCTTTTCTCACGTAGAGGGCGCCGATCCCTTTGGGACCGTATATCTTGTGGCTGGAGAGGGTCAAGAAGTCCACGTTAAGGTCCCGCACCTTGAGCGGGACTTTCCCGGCGCTCTGGACGGCGTCGGTGTGAAACAGTATCCCCTTCTCCTTGGCGAGCTCCCCGATCTCCTCGATGGGCTGTATGGTTCCCACCTCGTTCTGACCGTGCATCACCGATATCAGTATGGTTCCGGGTCTTATCGCCTCCCGGACGCTCTCCACCGCGACCATCCCGTACCGGTCGACAGGCAGGTAGGTTACCTCAAGTCCTTCTTTCTCAAGGGTCTGGCACGTGTGGAGCACGGCGTGGTGCTCAACCTGAGTAGTGATGATATGGTTCCCCTTTGACCGGAGGAGCCGGACAGTGCTCCTCAAGGCGAGGTTGTCGGCTTCTGTCCCTCCGGACGTGAACACTATCTCCGACGGCTCGGCTCCCAAGAGATAGGCGACTTTCTCACGGGCGGTTTCCACGCCCACGCGGGCCTCTTTCCCCCACCTGTGGATGCTCGACGCGTTGCCGAAGGCTTGCGCGAAATAGGGCAGCATGACGGAAAGCACCTCTGCCCTGACCGGAGTCGTAGAGGAGTGGTCAAGGTAGACCCGGCGCTTCGGGTTGTTGTAGTCAATATTCACGAGACTGGTCTCCTTTCGAAGCTCCATCATCACCGGCTTCGTCTCGAACGAGGTCTTCCAATGTGATTGAGTCCAGGACGCCGTCTATGGCTTCACCGACCCTTTGCCAGACGGACTTGGCCCTGCAGTCTTCGGGGCATCTCCCGGGCGATTCTCCGTCAGCGACACACTGAACCGGAACCACGGGTCCTTCCACCGCCCGGACGATGGCGCCGACGGTGATCTCGGAAGCCGGTCTGCCTAGAGCGTAACCTCCTCCGAACCCTCTCTTACCCTCAATAAGCCCTGCGTCCCGGAGAGGTCTCGCGATCTGCTCCAAGTAGCCCTGGGACAGTCTTCGGGCTGCGGAGATATCCTGAAGCGACGAAAAAGCGCCGCCCGCCCTCGCCAGCTCGTACATAATAAGCACGGCGTAGTGTCCCCTTGTAGATAGTCTGAAAGGCATCTTTAGGCCTCCCCGGTCTAGACTAATCCTATTATTATAGTAGGATTAGTCCGCGTCAAGGTTTTTCCGCTATGTCAAAGATTACCGTCCTGGAGGTAATATATAGTTCCGGAGAGAAGATACCCGGACGATAGAAAAGCGGGGGATGCGGTGTGGGAACAGACGACAAAGCGCTAGACGCGATCATCTCCAATCTAGAGCGGGAAGTGGCGCTACGGCCCAGGGACATCCCCTTGCGGCTGCAGCTTTCGCTGTCTTATATGAAGAAAGGCAGGCGTGAAGACGCCAAGAAGTGCTTCGAGGATGTCTTGGCCATCGACAAGCGGAACGTCGATGCCCTCTATTACACGGGGATACTGGCAGCCGACGAAGGAGACCTGGATACTGCCCAGGAGTCCTTCGAGAAAGCGGTGCATATCAACCCGCGGCACGGACCGTCCCACTACTTCCTGGGGAAGATCATGGCGCTTAGGGGAAACATCGAGGGCGCCCTCAAGGAGTCGGAAAGGGCGGTTGAGGCCTCCCCGGGCAACGCTTTGGCCCATGCACAACTCGGCGAGCTCTATATAGCGGTGGGCAGACCCGCCGACTCGGAGAAGGAGTGGCGGAGGGTCCTGGAGCTCGATCCCTCAAACGTTCAGGCCCTGCACAATCTCGGCGCTATCTACACCGACATGCGCAAGCATTCGGAAGCCATATCGTACCTTACCAGGGCCGTGCGGCTCGGTTCCGAAAATCCGGGGCTCCACTATAACCTGGGTCTCTGTTATCTCGCCACCGGCGAAAACGCCAAGGCGGCGGTCGCCCTGGAAAAAGCCCATGAGTTGGAGCCTGAGAACCTGTCCACCATGAACACCCTTGGCGAGGTATACGCGACCGCCAATGAACTGGACAAAGCCGTGGAGATATGGAAGAAAGCCCTTGAGATCAAGCCCGACGCGTTGTTTGTCCTATATAACCTGGGCCTCGGTCTGTTCCAGCAGGGAAAGACCGAAGAAGCCAAGGCCATGTGGCAGAAGTGCATAGAAATTGACCCGACTTACCTCCCGGCCTACAAGAACTACGCTACGGCGTGCAGCATGGCCGGCGACCTGGATGGCGCCATAGCCAAGTGGCTCGAGGCTCACCGGATGACCCCTGCCCTCCACGAGCCTTATCTAGTCCTAGGCGACCTGTATTTCCGTAACGGACAGTATAAGGAAGCGGGAGAGTTTGCGGTCCAGCTCCTCGAAAAGATGGACGATGCCCAGGGTATGGTTCAGGCCCCCGACAAAGGATTTCGAGCGAGCGTCGAGCTTCTCTACGGGGCCATATTGCTGGCCCAGGGGCAGACGACGGAAGGGGCCGAACACTGGCGCAAGGCGATGGAATTGAACCCCAACTTCGCGCTCGACAACGCCGCTTTCATAGGGAAGGCGCTCTGGCCCGAGCTCTGCAATGCCGCGTTGAACGGCGCCAAGACCGAAGACCAGAGAAAGGCGGTCCGTTTGGTGAGCAGTTTGGTGAGTGAGGAAGGGGCCCCTCCGCCCCCGCGTCCCCAAGACCCCGGTCCAGAGACGACCGAGAAGAAAGGTGGCTTCTCGTGGTTTCTCCGGGGAAAAAAGAAGTAACTGTTGAGGGCGATCTCCGGCTCATCGAGGTAATCGCGCTGATTGGGCCCAGCGGAACGGGCAAGTCTCATCACGCCATGGCGGTTGCCCAAGAGAAGATGTGCGACGCGATCATTGATGATGGCCTTCTGATCTCAGGTTCCCGCATAGTGGCCGGGAGGAGCGCGAAGAGAGAGGAGACCAAGACGGCCGCCATAAGGAGAGCCATCTTCTCGGCTCCCGGCCATGCCCTGGAAGTCAGGGAAGGCCTCATGTCTATCGCCCCCACCCGGGTTCTGGTCCTCGGCACGTCCCAGACTATGGTGGATCGGATTGTCTCGCGATTGGGGCTATCCACTCCCATTGAGTATCTGCGTATCACGGATTTCGCCTCGGGAGAGGAAATCGACCGCGCCCTCTGGCACAGGAAGCAGGAAGGCAAGCACGTGATCCCGGCCCCTGCTTTTGAGGTCAAGAAGACCTTTTCCGGTTACCTGGTGGACCCCATCCGGGTTTTCGCGCGGTCCAGAGAGCGACATCCTCTTCCCGAGCGTTCGGTTGTGCGGCCTACCTACAGCTATTTCGGCCGTTTCTACATATACGACTCGGTTGTGATGCAGATAGCCCAGCGTGTCGCGCTGGAAGTGCCGGGAGTCAAGCGAGTCCTGAAGACACTGGTGCTCACCGTCGGTGAAGGGACCATCCTTGACGTGGAACTGGTCTTGGAGCGCGGCGTGAGGGTGTTTGACGTGATGGCGGCGGCACAGCAGCGCCTCAAGGATAGGATCGAGTTCCTCACCGGGATATACCTCCAGAGAGTAGACGTTTCCACCAAGAAGATCGGTCTGGAATAATGCGCCGGAAGGCAAAGAAGGGCGCTATGGCTAATAGATCATCTTGGGGGGGACATGATGAAAACCGGCTACGGGCTGGAGCTTGTTCAAGCCCAACGGCTTAGCCTTACACCTGAGATGAAGCAGGCGCTCCTCGTCCTTCAGATGAGCGCCGTGGAGCTTCGCGACCTCATTCTGGATGAGGTCCAGGCGAACCCCCTTGTCGAGATCGAGGATGATTTTGTCGAGGAGAGCCTCTCGGCGGAAGTCGACGGGTTGGACGATGAGATGCTCTCTTACTTTCTCGACTCAGCCGAACCCCTCTACGACCTGGCGAAGAACACTAATTCCCCAAGTAACCGTGCGTACGAGGCTTCTTCAGCGAGAACCGGCATGTCCCTCCGGGACTACCTGACCGCTCAGGCAGGAGTCACCCCGCTCACCAGGAGCGAAAGGAGAGCGGTTGACGCTATTGTCGGCAGCCTGGACGACAACGGCTATTTGAGGGCGGGGCTCGACGAGATATCCCGGCTCTCCGGACAGAGTACGGAGACCGTTGAAAGGGCCCTGCGCGTGGTGCAGTCTTTCGACCCCCCGGGAGTGGGAGCCATGGACCTCAGGGAGTGCTTGTCGCTTCAGGCCAAGGCAATGGGGAAGACCGGGTTGGAGCTGAAGATCATTGACTCTCACCTTGAGGACTTGGCGGCGGGGCGGTACAAGAAAATAGCCAAGGAGCAGGGTACGACCGTTTCGGAGGTGCTCCACGCAAAGAGCTTCCTCCTCAAGCTGGACCCGAAACCCGGCGCCGCTTTCTCACCCGCTCCCATCGCCTACATCGTCCCCGAGGTAACAGTCAGGAGAGTCGGAGACGACCTCCGGGTGGAGATGAACGACAGAGCCATACCGCGGATCCGTTGGAACAGGTACTACAGCGAGATGGCGAGGCGCGGAGACAGAGAGGCGAGGCTCTATCTCCGGAACGAGGTGAAGAGGGCACAGAACCTCATGAGGTGCATTGAACAGCGAAAAGCGACTCTCATCCGCGTCATGGAAGCGATCATCGCCCGGCAGAAGTCCTTTTTCACAAAGGGTCCGGGCTGCCTGGAGCCGCTCACGCTGAAGGACATATCCGAGGAGATCGGCGTACATGAGTCTACCGTGAGCCGGGCCGTGGCCAATAAGTATGTAGACACAACATACGGTGTGCTCCCGTGCAAGACGTTTTTCAGCCCGAGAGTACGGAAATCCCAGACGGACTTGTCGCAGGACTCCGTGAAGTCGGCCATAGCCGAGATAGTCAGGCTGGAAGACAGCATGAACCCCTTGGGAGACCAGGAAATATGCCGCGAGTTGGAGAAACGAGGCATGAGGGTGGCACGGCGGACGGTCTCCAAATACCGGGCCGAACTCGGCATAATGTCCAAGATGAAGAGAAAGAGCGTATGAGCACAGGCCCATCATGATTGTGACCGTATCACGGTTTCCGTATTGTATCCCCGCAGTATGCTTCCCCAACAGTACGGTTTGACGGATTGTGATACGGAGGACTAGAATTATGTCTGTATGCTAGGCAATTGTGATAGTGGTCAAACTTTTGCGCAATTCACGGGATTGAGGTGGGAGCGGTGGTCAAGGCCAGACATGGTTCGGGCGGCATAAGGGTCCCGGACAAAAAAGAGATCTCCGGGCATGCGCCAATAGAGGAGGCAGGCATCCCAGCCGAGCTGACGCTTTACCTGTCCCAGCACACCGGAGCGCCGTCAAAGCCTTTGGTCAATGTCGGCGACCAGGTGAAGCGCGGGCAAAGGATTGCGGAGGCCCAAGGAGTGGTAAGCGCCGGGTTGCATGCGCCGACCTCGGGCAAGGTGAAGGCTATTGAAGCCCGTTACCAGCCTGCCCTTGGACGGCAGGTCCAGGCGATAGTGATTGAGCCTGATGGCGAACACGCCCTCTACGAGGGAATCGTGCCGGTTGGAACCGACCTCGGCGAGATAAGCAAGGAGAAGATTCAGGAGACGGCAAGAGAAGCCGGGCTGGTCGGCCTGGGCGGGGCGTCATTTCCGACTGCAGTGAAGCTGTCGCCGCCTCCGGGCAAGACCATAGACACTTACCTTCTAAATGGGGTCGAGTGCGAGCCCTACCTGACGGCAGATCAGAAGCTCATGGAGGAGTCCGCCGACGATGTGGTGTTTGGCTTCAGGGCCCTCATGAAGGGGGCAGGGGTCGGCAAGGGGATCATCTGCATTGAGGACAACAAGCCGGAGGCCATTAGAGTCATGGAAGAGGCCGCCAAGCCTTTTCCCGAGCTGGAGGTCGCCGTCTTGTCCCACAGGTACCCCAGGGGCGGCGAGAAACAGCTAATCGAGGCGGTCTTGGGTCGAGAAGTGCCTCCCCCTCCAGGTCTCCCGCTGGATGTGGGGGTTATCGTGTCCAACGTGGGTACGGCTTACGCGCTGGCGGTGGCTCTCAAGACGGGGCTTCCTCTGGTTGAACGAATAGTCTCGGTGACCGGAGAGGGCGTCGCCAAGCCGGCGAACCTGAAGGCGCTCATCGGCACTCCTGTATCGTACCTGATTGAGAAGGCCGGCGGGTTCAAGTCGACGCCGGGCAAGGTGATCCTGGGAGGCCCGATGATGGGCGTCTCTATTCCCGATACCGATGTTTCCATCGTTAAGGGCACTTCGGGAGTCTTGGTTCTCCCCTCGGAAGACGTGAAGGCAGAGCCTGTCCAACCGTGTCTTAGGTGTGGGAAGTGTGTCGAAGCTTGCCCGATGCGCCTAATGCCGGTGTGGATGGCTGCTTACGCGGAGAACGGGTTTATGGAAGACGCCGAGAAGATGCGGGTCATGGACTGCTGCGAGTGCGGCGCCTGTGCCTACGTTTGTCCGTCCAAGCGTCCGCTTACGCAGTCAATCAGGCTGGCCAAGGCCCATATAGCGGCCAAGAGGCGCGCCGCCGCCAATAAGTAACGGGACTTCTGAGGAGACGGAGGGTAAGGCATGGCAGACAAACTGACTATCTCATCATCGCCCCACTTGAGAGAGGCGAAGACCGTTAGAGGCATCATGCTGGATGTCGTCATCGCTCTGGTCCCGGCCTCTGTGGCGGCTGTGGTGTTTTTCGGGATGAAGGCTTTGGTCGTGCTTGTGGCTTCGACGGTGTCGGCGGTTGCCGCCGAGTACTTGTACGAGAAGGCCGTGAAGCGTCCCGTTACGGTGGGTGACCTTTCGGCGGTTGTCACGGGGATCCTTTTGGGCCTCACGTTGCCTCCGGCGGTACCCTTGCATGTTCCGGTTGTGGGCTCGGCGTTCGCTATAGTAGTCGCCAAGCAGGTGTTTGGCGGTTTGGGAACAAACTTCGTCAACCCTGCCCTGGCAGGGAGGGCGTTTGTGCTTGCGGCATGGCCGCTGCATCTTACGAGCGCTTGGCTAAATCCACGCACGTTTGACGTGGCCACGGGGGCGACACCCCTTCACGCGTTCAAGGGCGGCCAGGCCGCAGGGTCCTTGGTCGACCTTCTCATAGGCAACCGGTTGGGATCCCTGGGCGAGACCAGCGCGATTGCCCTCATCCTGGGCGGGGCGTATCTCCTTCTCCGGAGAGTGATCGATTATCGTATTCCCGCCGGATACCTGGGCACTCTCGCGCTCGGCGTGTTCGTTTTCGGCAAGCCCGGCGCGCTTTTTCAGGGTGACCCGGTGAGAGGGATCCTCTTGGGAGGCGCGATGTTGGGCGCGATCTTCATGGCTACCGACTACGTGACGTCGCCGGTAACGCCAAGAGGACGGTTGTACATGGGCATAGGCGCAGGACTCATCACATTGCTTATAAGGTACTGGGGTGACTATCCGGAAGGCGTGACCTACGCCATTCTTCTCATGAACCTTGCCACACCCCTCATCGACAGGATGGTGGTTCCAAGGTATTACGGGTACGCCCATGACGTAGCGGCAAGGCGCAAGGCAAGCAGGGCGGGAGGTGAGCTTTCGTGAGCAACAGGTCTCTTATTGGCGAGTTTACCAAGGGTTTCATCGAGGAGAACGCCACGTTCAGGATGGTCATCGGGATGTGCCCGACCCTGGCCGTTACCACTACGCTGAAAAACGGCTTCTGGATGGGGCTCGCGGTCATATTCGTCCTCACGTTTTCAAACGTGTTTGTGTCGGCCCTCCGGAAAGTGACGCCCGATGAGATTCGGATACCGATCTTTGTCATCCTGATAGCCGCTCCGGTGGTAATCGTCGAGCTGGTGATGAAAGCCTACCTTCCGGACATGTACAGGATACTGGGCATCTTCGTCCCGCTTATAGTCGTGAACTGCATCATCATCGCAAGGGCCGAAGCTTTCGCTTACAAGAACTCGGTCATCCGGTCGGCCTTGGACGGTCTGGGGATAGGCGCGGGCTATACGGTGAACCTCATGTTGATCGGAGGTATCAGGGAGTTTTTGGGTACCGGGAGAGTGGTTTTCGGATCTCTCGCTTTCCCGGCTGAGCCGCTCTTTGAGCCTATGGCCGTGATGCTCACACCTCCCGGAGGATTTGTTACTCTAGGCATCATGATGGCGGTCCTGAATATCCTGGTCCAGCGTTCGGAAGCCAAGAAAGCGAAGGCATAGACTTGGTGCCGGCGTTTCGTGACCTTACGGAGGGATAGACATGCAGTTCATTTCGATACTGTTGGCCGGTGTGCTGACCTCCAACTTCATATTCATGCAGTACCTCGGCCTGTGCGCCTTTGTTGGGCTCTCAGAGCAATTTGAGACCGCCATAGGCATGTCGGGAGCTGTCATATTC
>CAZYFG010000004.1:0-8186 GCA_964646835.1 uncultured Eubacteriales bacterium
GCGTTGCGGGAGAAGAGGATCTTCGCGGCGGGCCTGGACGTCTTCGAGACCGAGCCCTTGCCCGAGGACAGCCCCTTGCTTGGGCTTGAGAATGTCGTGCTGGTCCCGCATATCGCCAGCGCAAGCATAGCCACGCGCACCAAAATGGCAGTGATGGCGGCAAACAACCTCGTTCAGGTGTTGTACGGTCAGGAGCCTCTGAACCCGGTTACAATGTGAGGCCGGACCTTGTGAGCATGTGATCACGTGACACTGTGACGTTGTGACCATTTGCCCCAGTGACCCTGTACGCTCGCGACCCCGCGAGCCCGCTACCTTGTTACCTCTCGAACCACATTATGTAACCTTGCCGTGCCCTGTTGAATAGTGTGCTCTGGTACCCAATGGCGCCATACGGGAGTCATTAACTGCACGGGAGGTGAACCTGCATGTCCGACGTTGAGATCAAGGAGATCGTCGAAAGCGCGCTGAGGTGTGGAGAGAACAACAGTAACGGTGGTGGTTGCTGCTGCTGTTGCTGCTGTTGTTGCTGCTGCTGCTGCGGAGATAGTCAGGCCAACTCGACACCCCTGGGCGGCCGGCGTTCGTAAGAAAGTCCCGGGGCGGGGGGTGTCCTCCGCCCCCGTTAGCCTATAGGCAACAGGCACCGTCTCAAGACTCAGAGATTCCTAGACTCAGAGATCTTACCAGGGGGCGATCTCTACATGCCCCCACCGGGAGGGCAGACAAGTGAGTGAACACAACGGACTGCCTGAGAGACCGAGGGTCCCAAGGCATTTCGCCATCGTTCATATGGAGGATGGAAGGATTCAGGTGAGAGGTGCCCGCAAGACCGTGATGCTTGGCGGGAAGTCGGTTAAGGCCGTCGGACGGCTGCTGGAGCTCATGGACGGTACGCGCAGTTTGGCCGAGATCGTCGGGGAGTTTCCAGACGTGCCCGAGGATGAAGTGCACACCACGATCGCAAGGCTCAGGGATAGAGGCTTGGTCGAGGATGCCGCAGCCGACGAAGTCACCACGAAGGGCGCGCCCGGCCCGCAGCACGAAGCACGGCTTTACGAAGCTCGGCAGTACGAAGCACAGATGGCCTTGTTCGGCATTACCGCGCGATCCGGCAAGAAGGCTGCCCAAGAGGCCCTCAAAGGGTCCAGGGTAGCTGTCTTTGGCCTGGGCCGGGTCGGGGCCAGTGTGGTCGATGCTCTGGCCCGGGCGGGTGTCGGGGGCATCACCGGAGTAGACGGCGGAGAAGTTGACGTTTCGCTTCCGTCATCGGGTTGCCTATATCACTACGAGGATGTCGGTCGTCCGCGAGCCCAGGCTGTTGCCGACCGGCTTTTACAGATAAACCCCAGTGTCGCCTTCGAATCAGCGGCTCTGGACTTGCTGGACGGCGATGCCGTGGGCCGCGTGGTCCGGCGGTCCAGTCTGGTGTTGGTTTGTTGCGATGGCCCCGAAGTGGCGGCGTACCGTGAGGTGAACGCGGCTTCAGTTGTCGAGGGAGTACCCTGGCTCAAGGTTGCGGTAGACGGCCTCGAGGCCCACCTGGGTCCCACGGTCATCCCGGGCGAGACCGCCTGCTGGACGTGCTATGAGCTCCGGACCAGGGCGAACTGGACCTACTATGACGAGAACATGGCATTTGAGGAGTACCTGGCCAAAGAGCACGCAAAGGTCGACTACGGCGGACTGGCCGCCATATCGGGACTCGTTGGCAACCTCGCCGCTCTTGAGGCGGTCAAGATCCTCACCGGCTTCATGCCGCCCCTAACGTGTGGACGCTTCTACACGTTCAGGATAGCCGACTTTGAGTTGCAGCCTCACCGTGTGATGAAACTGCCCAGGTGTCCGACGTGCGGCATCGTGGCGCTGGAACCCAAGAAAGCTCTCTGGTCTTTGGAGGAGTGAGAGATGACGCAACTCCCAAACGCCATCGTTCCAAGAGCCACCGTTCCGAGTACCATAGAGGACGCGATATCGCGGGGCCTCAGCCTCGTTGATGATCGCACAGGCATAATACAGGGACTTGTCGACCTTCCTCTGGAGACAAACGACCCGCGATTCTTCCACATAGCCGCTCCCCTTGCCGATACCGCTAGGTACTTCGGCATGCAGTGTTACCGGCACAATGGGGGAGCAGCGCTTACGAGGGACCGGGCGACCATATCCGCCATCGGTGAGGCGGTGGAGAGGTACTGCGGGGGGTTTTACGACTCGGTGTCTTTACTCAGGGCGAGGCCAAGAGATCTGGGCGGCACCGCTGTGAACCTTGCGGACTTCGCGCTATTCACCGGCGACCAGTACGCCGCTCCTGGGTTTCCCATGGCGCGTCCCAGCCAAGACGCCTACTACTACTGGGTGAAAGGCCGGTCACTCCTAAGGGATGTGGAGGTCTACGTGCCTGCCGCTTTCGTCTATGTCCCATACCTGTTCACCACGCGAGAAGAGTTCATCACCCTGCCCATATCAACCGGGCTAGCCTGCGGCAGCACGTTTGAGGACGCTGTCTTGAGAGGACTCTACGAGGTGGTGGAGAGGGACGCTTTCGCGATCACGTGGCTGAACCGGATGGCGGTACCCCGCGTTCTCATCCATAGGCCGAGAAGCCCCATGCTTGCTCAGGTAGTGGAGAGGTTTCGCGAGGTGGACCTAGCGGTCTCGGTGAACTTGGCCACGACTGACCTCGGGATCCCCGTGGTAATAACGCTTTCCCTGGACGACACGGGGGCGGGTCCTGCGTCGGTAATCGCCGCCAGGGCGGACTTTGACATTGAGAACGCCATAGCCCGTTCTTTGGAAGAGACCGCTCAGACCAGGTTGTGGGCCCGGAAGCTTATGAGGGACCGTCCCGAGTTCGAGCCCGCTCCTGACTTCTCCGACATAATCCGGGGGGAAGACCATGTCCGGCTTTACTGTGACATGAAGATGAGAAAGCACCTTGATTTCCTGTTGGACGCACCCGACGAGATACGGGTCCGTGACCTCCCGGCCCCGCCTCACGCGCCTCACGGACGGCTCGACCTCTGCCTCGAGGTACTCGCAGCCAAGGGTTTCGACGTGATAGTCGTTGATGTCACCACGGCTGACATCGCATCCACCGGCTTCCACGTGGTCCGGGTGATTGTACCGGGTCTTCAGCCTTTAGATATGGACCACAACTGGCGTTACCTGGGCGGGAAGCGGTTGTATGAGGTGCCGGTCAGGCTGGGGTTTGAGGAGTATCCGAGAGGGCCCGAGGATATGAACCCGGTGCCTCACCCGTTTCCTTGAGGCCAGACCAGAGAGGAGGATTGGGATGTCGATTCCCAGAGAGACCCTTGACTCCATATCCGAGATCTACCATGAGAACACCAAAGACCGGGAACGGGTAATCCCGATGGATTTCGGGAGTGTCCAGGCTACCGGTCCCTGGCACAGGGCGTTCAAGAAGTACCCCCACCGCCCGCAGATACGCCTGCCGATACCAGAGCCGGGCAAGACACCCGGCGCGGAAGAAGTAATGATGTCGCGCCGGACTCTGAGGGAGTACACCGGCGAACCGGTTACCATGGATGAGGTGGGAAGGCTCCTCTACTTCACGAACGGTATCACGGGCTCGCTGCCGCTTGACAGAGGCACGCTCCTCCTCAGGTCTTCGCCATCGGCCGGCGCGCTCTATCCCATAGAGATCTACCAGGTTGCCTTCGCGGTGGATGGTCTCCCTCAAGGCGTGTATCACTACGAAGTTGAGGGGAACGCGCTGGAGCTCGTGCGGCCCGGTTATTTCCTTGAAGAGGTCTTTGAGATCACCCACCGTCAGGAAATGGTCCTTAGGGCCTCCGTCTGTTTGCTCCTGACCGCGGTGTTCGGGCGGACAAAAGCCAAGTACGGCGAGCGCGGGTACAGGTACGTGCTACTTGATGCAGGTCATCTTGCTCAGAATCTCTATCTGGAGTCTACCGCCTTGGGCCTCGGCTGTGCCACCATCGGCGGCTTCTTGGACGACCGGGCCAACCGGTTGCTCGGCGTCGATGGGCTGGAGGAATCGGTTGTCTACATGGCTACAGTGGGACGGGTGTGAAGATGGTATAATTGCCGGGTACAGCGACATTTTTCCGGAGGAAGAGACTTGTCGACGCCGGCATCTAATGGTTGGGCCACACCGACCAGGCTGATAGTTGTGTCGTTCGCGGCGGTGATAGCGGTGGGCACCGTGCTTCTCATGCTGCCTATCGCCACATCAGCAGGCGTCTCCGCAGGATTCGTCACGGCTTTCTTCACCGCGACGTCGGCAGTCTGTGTGACGGGACTCGCGGTAGTCAATACGGCGTCCTACTGGAGCGCCTTTGGCCATGTGGTGATCCTGACGCTGATCCAGATCGGCGGGCTGGGTTTCATGACGTTCGCTACGGCGCATATGATGGTCACCGGAAGGCGGATCGGGCTCAAGCAGAGGCTCATCATCCAGGAACAAACCGGGCAGTGGAGTCTTTCCGGCCTTGTCGTCCTCCTTAAGAGGCTCTTGGCGGCGACGTTTCTGCTTGAGGCACTGGGAGCGGTTGTTTTGGCCGTGCAGATCGGTCGGGCAAGGAGCCTACCACCACTTCAGGCGGCATTCCAGGGAGTCTTCCATGCGGTCTCTGCATTCTGCAACGCCGGGTTCGACATCTTAGGCAATAGCCTTGTGGACTTCGCCGATAACACCGCCCTCATCATGACCGTAAGCTTTCTCATCATCCTAGGGGGAATCGGGTTTCACGTCCTTGCTGACATCTACAGTCACAAGGGGAAGTGGTCAGAGCTCAGCCTTCACTCCAGGATGGTCCTGAAAGCCACCGCGTGGCTTCTCCTTGCCGGAACCCTGGTTTTCTCTGCGCTTGAGTGGGACAACCCTGTCACTATGGGGCCTCTTACCATCAAGGGAAAGATACTGGCGTCATGGTTCCAATCGGTTACTCCCAGGACGGCCGGCTTCAACTCAATTGCCATAGAGGGACTGGTTCCTGCCAGCGCTTTCATCACAATACTCCTCATGTTCATAGGGGCTTCTCCGGGCGGGACCGGCGGCGGCGTGAAGACAACCACTTTCGCCATAGCCGCGAAATACGTGGCATGCGCCGTCACCGGTAAAGAGGACATTGTCTTCGAGCGACGCAGGCTCCCCCAGGAGACCGTGTTCAAAGCCCTAGCAATAGTGCTGGTTGCCGTGAGCCTGGTCGCGGTCGTCACCCTCATCCTCACGGTTACCGAAGATGCGCCTTTCCTGGATCTTCTGTTTGAAGCCACCACGGCGTTCGGCACGGTAGGGCTATCCAGGGCCCTGAGCCCGGCGCTCTCGACCGCGGGCAGGCTTGTCATTTCGGCCACCATGTTTGTGGGCAGGGTTGGGCCCCTCTCTCTTCTGATAGCGCTGTCAGGGCCAAGACCGGCGAGTAAGATCAGGTTTCCGGAAGAGAGAATCGCTGGCGGCTAAGCCAAAGCTAAGAAGGTGAGTGATACGATGCGCGAGCAGTTTGCAGTCATCGGCCTCGGCAGGTTCGGCACCAGTCTGGCCGCTACTCTTTCCAGACTGGGAGCGGAGGTTCTTGCGGTGGACATCGACGAGGACCGCGTGAGAGAGACAGCGTCTCTGGTCACCACTTGTGTGCAAGCTGACGCGACCCAGGAGGGCAACCTCAAAGACCTCGGCATAAGGGATTTCGATGCCGTCATTGTCGCCGTAAGCGCATTTGAGGCAAGCCTGATGGTTACCTTGAGGCTCAAGGAAATGGGATGCAAGCGGGTCATCGTCAAGGCTTCCAGCGAAGAACACGGAAAGATCCTTGAGAAGGTCGGCGCGGACCGCGTCGTCTTTCCTGAAAAGGATATGGGCGAACGCGTCGGGTTCTCGCTTATCTCCGGAAGCATCATCGACCATATCGAGTTGTCTCCCGAATACAGCGTCTTTGAGGTTCGGGTCGCCGGCTCGATCGCCGGACGCAGCCTGAGAAGCCTGGACTTGCGAAACAAGATGGGTATCACCGTGGTGGCTCTCAAGAGGGAAGACAAGGTCCACGTGTTCATCGACCCCGATGAGCCGCTCCGACATGGCGATGCGCTGGTCGCGGTAGGGCCCCAGTCAGGCGCCAGGAAACTGAGCGAGGCCCTCGAACGCGACCGCTGAAGGCTAAGCGATTACGGCAGCGGCTAGGGCAAGAGCCCCAGCCAGTCTCCGAAAACCAGTCTTATGCGCGGGATAAGGAGGGACATCCGCATCATGACGGTGTTCCCGTAGGCGGCTCCGAAGGCGGCCATCATTGCGTACCTTCCCAGTCTGGCTGCGTGGTCCATCATGCCCGACCTTGATTTCCGTCCGAACAGGAAATACGCGATGGTTGTCACCGTCCCCACAACCAGTATTACATTATCTGGCGAGCTGAGCGGGATGATCGTGCCCGCTACTTGCTGGATGAAGCTGGGACCCAGGGATCCTCTGATCACCACCGCTGCCGCGGTGCCCATGGAGAATGCCAGGGGTATTCGGGAAAGGTGAGACATTTTTCGAAAGAACCTGGCATAGAGCAAGAGACCACCCGACAACGGGACAATCATCGCCCAGTCTCCCGCCAAGACCGGTGCCAGGCAAGTGTCACTCAGGCTTGTGAATGCCACGGTCATCGCGTGGGCTGCCGATATCCCCACGAATAGGTGCTCAACGGTTTGAAACAACGTGTTCTGCTTGATTAGGTATGACCACACCACGACAGTGAGTAACGCGGCAGTCCAGATCCCGGGATCCCGGCTCATATTGACTCGCCTCCATTTGATTGTCTTGGTCGTCTCGTTGTTCTTGCACCGTCTCGTTTCGCCAGGAAGTATGCGGCGTTGCCCAGGCCGATAAGAGCAAGAATGGACGCGTGAGACAATGACTGTGCGTCCATTGCCTGGAGCGCCTTTCCGGGGTGGTCGATGGCGGTTTCGTATTCGGCAGCTCCTCTAAGGCCTCCGATGAGTCCAGAGAGCTGCCCTGTCGCCAGATAGGGCGTAAGGTATGGGACGGTGACTCCAGACGCCCCGGCTATGATCGGTACCCCGCGCGGGTTGGCATGCTGGATGTAGTAGATCGTAGTGTCACCCGTGTTGAAGTCCACAATCAGGGCGAAGTCGTCGATGGATCCGATCCCGGCCAGGGCGCCTGTCTCTCTGAGGGGCGTTCCGTAGGCATCTCTCTCGTACGTCTCGAGGAAGCCATCGGATATGGAGGCGATGGCCGTCTCCAGTCCCGG
Organism: uncultured Eubacteriales bacterium; assembly: GCA_964646835.1. Lineage (GTDB taxonomy): Bacteria > Bacillota > Sulfobacillia > Fermentithermobacillales > Fermentithermobacillaceae > UBA3951. Next base: position 7,242 of record CAZYFG010000004.1, read on the forward strand.
CGTAAAGGGCAGTATGACGTAGTCCTCTCCGTACTCGTATCCGAACTCCGGTGCCATCGTCGACATGGCTCTTTCCGCGTACATGCGGCCCTCAACATTCAGGTTCACGAAGGCGAGCCGCGCTCTCTTGGCTAAAAGGTGTCTGAGCATGGCCTCCATCTGCGGATATACTTCAGCCTCGGAACTCGGTGCGAAGCTGGGGGAGACTATTACCGTGTCGTCCTGGGACAGGGAATCAACCAAGCCATATACGTCGAGGGTCCCCTGGCTCACCGAGACGTTGAGTCCTAGAGGCCAGAGGAGCGGCAGCAGTATGGATAGAAACACGGCAGCGTATACGATCCTTGAGTCCAGATCCGCAAGTCTTCTAAGGGTCATTGCCAAAGACCTCCCCGTTCACTACTCCCATATCTCCGCTCCAGCCCCAGGATCACCCTGATGCTCACCGAGATGGCTCCCAGCGCTCCTCCAATTGTGATCCCCCTCATGCCCGCCGTATTGGGGACCCGCATGAGCCAGTCCGCGACCCGCGGCATCGCCGGGGAGATCGCCTCGCCAAGCGCCGTTCTGCCCAACATCACCGCGCATGCAGTCACGAGGAGGATGAGCGTATCGACTCCCCTTACCCTGAAGGAACGGTAGGCGGCGGACGCGATGAAGAAAGCGTTCAGCGCGAACAAGGTGGAGGAGAGGCTGCCGTACACATTGCTCCATATGAACTTGTAGACTTGAGACTCTATCCCAAGCTTCAGACCAATGATCAACCATGTCACCATTGAACCCACGAGGAGCGAGCTGAGCCACCAGTTGGCGCGCCGGTCTGAAATGCGTCTCAGGTGGACTGCCAGGATGTTGGCTCCACCCAGGGCCGTGCTGAAGGCCGATAGCATCACTGACCACTGGATGAACCTGGACGCTGTTTGGTTGATGAAAGGTACGGCCACA
>CAZYFG010000004.1:8200-10490 GCA_964646835.1 uncultured Eubacteriales bacterium
CGTTAATACCGTCACGCCGGCGACCAGAGTGAGTAGCGACGCGAGAGTGATTTTCATATGTCTTTCTCTCCTTTAGGCTACATCGTGAGCCCCATGGTAGCGGCGAGCGCTCCCGCGAGGATGATGGCTATGGCAGCGATCTTGGCGGCGTCTTGAGCCATCAATGCTCCTATGCGCACCGGGTCTTCCGTGAGATAAGCTCCCGCTGCGAAGAGCTCCTCGCCGATAAGGGTCCGGTCACAGGCGGCCACGAAAAAGGGCAACTGGGGAGTGCTCGCCGTGCCGGCTACTTGGAATGCGCCTCCGCGTACGCCGCCTTCCGCGAGGAGCAGCGACTCCGCGAAGAAGTAGCCCATCATGATGTTTGCGGCCACCTTTTCCCGCTCCATGATCCCCCAGACACCGCTCACATAGGCCTGCATGGAGTCGGAATGGTATCTTATGTTGCCCGGTTTGAACGACTCGGGCTTTCCTTGAGCGTAGTACGATGCCCGCACGATATTCTCGGTGATGGGGTGGATGAGGGGTTGGGCATTTGAAACGATCAGCCCACATCCGTATTGGGCCGTTTTCTTGGCCACATACTCAAGAACCGCGAACGCCGCGAAGGTATCGGCTACCAGACCTCCGGTTCCGGTGGTGAAGTGGACCGGCCTTCCCATCTCGGTTGACCTGCCTATAGCTTCATCCAGGGAATCCAGACCCGGAAGCCTCCGGATTGGCATGGTCTTGGTTCGGGAGAAACTCCGGGTGTACATGACTCCCGCAAACAGCATGGACAAGAGCACGCACAATTGGGTCGGTTGCTGCAAGATGCGACCTCCTCATATTTGAATGGGCCTTGGCCTAACGTCCTTGAGGCCTATAGCCACAGCACTAAATCCGCCTCCAGATGACCACCCGGGTCAATGGAGTGTACGGCGTACGGCCTTTTCTATTAGGTTGAACGGGTCTTGTGAGTTGGGATGGAGCCCACGGGCGAGATTCTACCGGGGCTCTACATATGGGAAGGATGATGAAGGTGGTGATGGTGGAAGTGGAGGCGATCGGAAGAAGGCATAGCGGACAAATCCGGAGTTCTGGGCGGGTTTTGTGGATCTAGGGGAGAATCAGCCAACTGAAGCAGGCGACTATCCGGCACGGTGACCACTCCTTTCAAATCGAGAAGACCTGCCGAGAAAGCGCAACCGGTGCAGGTACTTAGGGGCGATTCTATTACTCCGGTACATTCATTGTCAACCGGAGGGCTATCTCCACACCACCCAGTTGAACAGAGACCCCACCAATACTGCCGCTATTGTGAACGGCAGTCCGATGCGTGCGAAATCCCCGAAGGTGACCTTGTTGCCGTTCTTTCTGAGGAGCGACACGGCGACCACGTTGGCCGACGCGCCGATAGGAGTAATGTTGCCACCGAGAGTGGTGCCCAGTAGCAGTCCAAACATCATCACGTAAGGAGACGTGCCGATGCCGGTTGAGACCAGCTGGGCGACGGGCAGCATGGCCATAGTGTACGGGATGTTGTCGACGAAGGCCGATATAACGACAGACATCCATACGATCACGTTGTAGGCTACGAAGGCGTTTCCTTTGGTCCACCCGGATATCAGGGAGGCGATGTCACCAACCAGGCCGGTGGACGTGAGGCTCCCGATGAGGACGAAGAGACCGCCGAGCAAGAAGACGGTAGCCCAGTCCAGGTCGCGGGTGAGACTCAGGGGCTTGTATCCGGTGAGCCCGTTCCATAGAAGCCCAATGGCAGCGTAGGCCAGGGCGATTGCCCCGATGGTCCAGTCGGGACGGCCCGGAATGAAGCTGGAGGCCGCCATGGTCAGCATCATGAGAATCATGAGTATCGTAGGGACCCACGATGTGACCCGGATCGGCTCGACCGCCACACACCTGCCCTTGTATCTCTTGAATATGAGATATAGGACGTAGTAGGAGGCTATCGCCGCCAGCTGGACCGAGAAGAAGATGCCTGCTCGTCCCTTCATCCAGAAGAAGTCCGCGAATGTCATGTTGGCGGCACTGCCCAGTAGGATCGAGGTTGAGTCTCCAACCAGTGTTGCGGCCCCCTGGAGGTTTGCGGCGACCGCGATGCCGATCAAGAAAGGAACCGGCGTGATCTTGAGCCTCCGGGAGATCTCGAGGGCGATGGGGGCGATCATGAGCACTGTGGCGACATTGTCAACCACGGCCGAGACCGCGCCGGCAAGGGCGCATACGCCCAGGACCGCCGAGGCGACGGAGCGTTTCGGGTGAACAATGATGCAAGCCAAGTACGCAG
>CAZYFG010000004.1:10500-11977 GCA_964646835.1 uncultured Eubacteriales bacterium
CACCTGAGAGTGGATGAAGAAATCCGAGAGAATCATCATCCCGATGAAGATCCCTATGACATTTGGGTTGATGCTGTTTAGCGCCTGAAGCGGCGTTATCACCTTGAGAGCCAAGAGCAGGATTGACCCACTCCAGACTACGTAAGGGGGATGGGGTCTCCCACGAATGAGCATTACGTACGCAATGAGGAAAGTGACTGCTGCTATAGCTTTCGGCGGCAACCGAACCCCTCCCGGCATCCATTGTGGTCTGTTCTAAGACGGGCTCTACCCGGCCCTCTGCTGTCTCAATCTAGGATCAACAAAAGAGAGACCTGCCGTTTGGACCTCTCAAGTCCTTGGCAAAGGTCTCGTCTGGTCCGCCACTCCTGATCATAGATATGCTACTTCTGTCCTTTGAGTCGGTCAACCCGATCCGATTTCACAATTGGGCCGTGAGGCTGCTACCGGGGCCGGCTCACTCTTCCAGTCCCACCTGGTAGTCGTAGATCATCCTGGAGAGTTGCCCGATGAGTTCAAAGCCGGCTTCTACATCGTCGTGGCCTTGGGACATGATCGACAGGATGTACGGGTGCTTGGCATAGATGATCCCCACGTCGTCGGCGACTCCGGTGATGTCGCCCTCCTTGTGGGCTACTACGACCTCGTCGATATAGCGATTGAGTCCCGTGTTCCAGACCGTATTGGCCAGGTCGAATATGAGTTTTCCGCCCTCGGGACTCGCCTTCGCGAAGTTGAGGGCTGCCTCCATGTAGACGGCGTTGTCTTTGGCGGTTGAGATGTTCTGGCCGCCGGGATAGACGTTCTCGCCGCCAAGCCCCCACATGAACGAGATGAGGTTTTCCTTCCCGAGCCTTCGCTCAAGCATCTTCCAGGCCACGTTGTCGCTGTCTCTTATCGCCTTCTCGCAGAGCTCCCTGATGGTGAACGCCTGACCGTCCTTGGCCGTGTATTGCATGGTGCCGGCGCCGCTGCGCCAGTCCCGGTCAGAGTAGTAAGTGAGCTGTTCATCCCACGAGAGCTTGCTCTGGCTCACCAGATTGCTGGCGTAGAGGACAACCGCTACCTTCACCGTGCTGGCAGCGGGTATCGGGTTTTTCTCATTCACTCCGAAGACCTTTCCTGAGGTTAGGTCCTTGAAGTACACGCCCCATTCGGCGGTCTGGGCGCCGACCCACTCCTCAACCTGGGTTATGAGCGGCGCGTAGTCAGGGTTCCAAGGCGGGGCGGATTCGAGCTTTTTCATGGTCTCGCTCAGGAATTCGGCGTATTCCGATCGCTGCCTGAAGACACGCCAGACCACGCCTGTCCCGGGCACCGCGTTGGGTACCTGTCCGTTTACCTCGAACACGCCAAAGTCTACGATGTACATGCTGCCGTCCGGCCCGAACTTGACGTCGACGGGGTGGTTCAGCCCGGAAAGGTTCCTGCCTGCCGGTTTGCGGCTCCGGTTGTAGGCGAAGTCTTCCACTGCGCC
>CAZYFG010000004.1:11987-17120 GCA_964646835.1 uncultured Eubacteriales bacterium
GTCAACGGATAGGACTTTGCTCCCCGTCACTTCGCTGACGACGCCGGTTGCCGGGTCGCCGGCCCCGAAAGCGGCGACGAACATACGGCCCTCGCCGTCAAACCCCCTTGGAGCGAAGTCGAACTTCATCGCGGCCGTGTGGGGTTTGAGCGTAGTCAGCGGTTGCTCCACCGGAGGGTGTTCGGCCATTAGGAATGCCGGGGCGGCGTCCTGGTTGGCCGAGCGAAACGCAGGGTCCGTGATGGGCACGCCCGCAACGTAGTCGGGCCATCCGTACCAGCCGTCCTGCACTATCTCGTAGACCGGGTCCGGAGCGTTGGCTACAGGCCGAACTCCCCGGTCGTCATAGCCCTGGTCGACGGCTATGAGTCTTCCTGAGGGGTCGAAACGCAAGCCAAACGGATTCCTGAGCCCCCATGCGTATACCTGGGGATCGCTGCCGTCCGGCTTCACTCTCAACACCACGCCGTTGGCCTTGAGCGAGCCCGGGATGACCTGGCCGGGAGACGTTGAGGTCCCGAAGGGTGAAAACCCGCCTGTGACCGCGGTGTCAGTCGGGTTGGGTGTCCTGAGATCTACCGACTCGTAGTTCTTGCCGGCTAGCTTTATGTCTCTGCCCGGCACATCGTGTAGACCCGGATTCGCCGTCGCCCACCCGAACCTGAAGTTGTCATCGCCCACCACTCCCGAATTGGTGACCGTCCCGTTGCTTAGGTAGACCCATCCTTCGTCATCGAAGGCGATCTCGCCGGTGAAGTGGTCTCCGGAAGGCAGCCCCGTAATGAGGTCGACGCGCCCGCCATCCCGGAACACCGAGAGCGTGCCTCTGTGGGCGGCGTACATCTCGCCGTCTTTGAACTTGACGTCAGTGGCCGGGGAGTTCAGCCCGTCCGCGACGGTTGTTAAGGTATCGTTTTCGAAACGCACGATCCTGCCGGGCCCGACTTCCTTGGGCCCGTAAGCGTAACCGGCCTCGACTATGTACATCTTGCCCTGGTCATCCCATGCGATGGCAGTGGGGAAGGTGAGCCCGGTCACCACGGGTTCCACCCTGTAGCCGCCCGGGAGCGCGATTTCCACCGTCTCCTCCGCCTGAAGCGCCGTGACTCTCAGCGTCAGCATGGACACCGCGGCAAACACCACCAAAAGTAGGACCAAGAACAGCCTTCTGGTCATCCTGCTCGCCGCCTTTCAGGGATTCTCTCTTGGAACGCGTTGAAGACCTCGCCCAGGACAAGTCCGTAAGCCAGGTACGCCGCCAGCACCTTGAGCCACCTGGACGCGAGGGTGTACTGGGGCGGAAGCCCGATCCACAGGGGAACCAGGGTAAGCGGCCCGGCGATCCAGGCCAACAAGCCGGTGATGATGCCGCCCGCTACCGCGCCCTGGCGTCCCAAACGGAGCGATGAAGCGAGAAAACCAAAGAGCACGCCGAATAGGAGCGAAAGGGCTAGGTGAGGAATCCACCCCGTAGACGGATTGGGGGGTAGTGACAAGAGGAGGCTGAGCGGGGTCAGCACCCACATGAGCTGCAGCATTATCCCTGAAACCAGTCCCGCGACAAGCCCGGCGAGAAGCCCGGCGTATAGTGTCATTCCCACGCGTTGCTCCCTTCTTTCGAGTAGGAGTCCGAGTGAGCCGGATCCCAAGGTCGTTTCCAGCCCACGTCTAGTATTCAGAAATGGGCTCCCGGTCATGCTTTTTCCGAGAGCGACGCTTCTTTGGGCCCCTTTCCGTGTCGCCTTCCGGACGTTTCAAAGCGCTTTCCAGCCTCGTGGATAGGCACTCGCATGCAATCTCAAGGACCTTGTAGGATATGCCAAGGTGTCTTTCAGTGATGGCTTCATTGGGATACTCGCGCAGGTAGATGGCCGGATGTATCAGGTTGCGGATGACCCTTACCACCTCGACGTAGTCTCCCACCTTGGCCTCGCGGGGCTCCGTGCTTCCCGGGTCCAAGCCGCTTGATGGAAGCCAGCCAAGGTTGCGGGCCACAAGGAGCAGCTGGGAGAGTCCCCATTCGCGGCGTGGTCTCGAGAGTTCCTTGGCTCTGGATTCCCGGGCAAAGCGGGCGACTTCCTCGGAGAAGCACTCGGCCATGGCCAGCAGCGCAGCCTCGAGAGCAGATGCCAGGAGCACACAGCCGGCGAGATAAGCACCCGACTCCCTGCAGCGCTCCGCCTCATCCCGGTAGAATGTGAACAAGGCAATTGTCTCGATAAGGGAAACCACGCTGCCTTTGTCAGAGGCCAAAGGCCGATTACCTCCGATTGACCGTCTTTGGCATGTTGTCGGATGCCCGCATGGGGAAGACCCACGCCCTAAACCGAGTATGTCCGGAAGGGGAAGACACAATGAGGGCGGGTTTCTCTACGGCGTGTACAGTACTATGCCAATAAGGCCCGGCCCACCGTGGCACGCCAGGACGGGACCGGCCTCTCCAACCACCATGTCCTTCACGTTCAGCCGTTTCCTTACCTGAGCGGCGAATTCTCTCGCGGCATCCGGAGCGTTGGCATGCATAACGGCCACAACCGCCGGTTTCCTTCCCGCCACGTTGTGGGCCAGTTCCAGGATCCGGTCGAGGGCCCTCGGAAACGTGCGTACCTGGTCCACCACGCTGATCACGCCGTCTTTGATCTCGAGAACAGGCTTGATTGAGAGAAGTGATGCCAGGGCAGCCTTTCCGCGACTCACCCTGCCGCTTCTCCGGAGGTACTTGAGGGTCGGTATCGCGGCGAAAGCGTAGAGGCGGGATTTTATGTAGTCGAGCTTGACCAGGATCTCTTCCTTCTTGAGGCCTCTCAACGCGCACCGGGCCGCCTCCAATGCCAGGAAACCTACGCCCATGGAAACGGAACCCGAGTCGTAAACCGTGACGTTGGCCTCTGGAACCGATTCTGCCGCCAGGGAGGCAACCTCACAGGTGGCGCTTCCTTGCGACATTATGTGAACAGATATGATGTCTTTCATCTTCTTTGCAAGCGTCCGGTACACTTCGATGAACTCGCTGGGGGGAGGGGCCGAGGTGCTGGGCATTAGTGGTCCGTCCAGCCTCTCGTAGAGCTCATCGTTTGTGAGGTCCACTCCGTCCTTGAGGGACTCGTCGCCGATCTGCACCCAAATCGGCACTGTCGTGATGCCGTTTTCCACGCGGAGCTCTTCCGGGAGGCTCGACGCGCTATCCGTCACGATCGCTACATGGGGTTCTGCGATTTTGTCTGCCACGTTCTTATGCTCCTTTACTGCAAACTTCGGCATTTGCACGCTCCTTCCTGCATGACCGCGAAAATAGTGTTCGCCTCGGGTTCCGGTCTCTGCCTCTTGGAAGATATTGCCATAAACACTCCCTCGTGATACGATCCGCCTATGCACCGTCGCCTCGATACTCTCATCTGCATCGTGTCTCTGGTCTTCCTCGCAGGCGCCTTGAGCATCTGGTGGCAGGGAATCCGGCCCTCAAGAGCTGCCGTCGGTCTCGAGGTCGAGGGGCCGATCCCCGGGGCCGAGCCCCCCTCCCATGAGCCCGAGACTCCACGAGAGCCCGCCTGGGTGGTCGTTCACGTTGGGGGAGCGGTCAAGTCCCCGGGCGTCTACCACTTGAGAGAAGGACAACGCGTACATGAGGCGATCTCGCTTGCCGGACCGGAAGAAGATGCCGACCTTGACCGACTGAACCTGGCCGCCCTCCTCAAGGACTCCCAGAGGATCATCGTGCCCAGGAAGGGAGAGAGTCTCAGTTCCGGCGACCGGCCACCGGGGCCGGGAGGGGGGTATGACCCCGGATCGTGGCCCGGCGATCCGGGATCGGGCTCCGGTTCCCCAGCTTATCCCCTCAATGTGAACACCGCGTCGGCCCGAGAGCTCGAGACGCTTCCGGGGATCGGCCCGGTCCTGGCAGGCGCCATCGTCGACTACAGGGAGAAGTGCGGCCCCTTTGAGAGACTGGAGGATCTCCTCAATGTCTCGGGAATAGGCGAGAAGATCCTGGCCCGCATATCGGGCTACTTGGTGGTTGAGTGAAGGCGGACTGGCAATCGGCTCCTCACTTTGTTGACAACGCTCTTTTTTCCTCACTATAATATCCCTCGGTTAGCACTCACACGGCTTGAGTGCTAACAATAGGGTAAAAGCCTCACACAAATACCTTCAAAGGGGGTCATTCTTGGTGGTGTTGAAGCCTCTAGCTGACCGCGTGGTCGTGAAGCCGATCCAAGCGGAAGAGAAGACCAAGGGAGGTATCGTTCTTCCCGATACCGCCAAAGACAAGCCGCAAGAGGGCGAAGTGATCGCCGTCGGCACCGGCCGGATTCTTGACAACGGGACCAAGGTTCCTCTGGAAGTCAAGGTCGGCGACAGGGTGGTCTACTCCAAGTACAGCGGCAGCGAGATCAAAATCGATGGCGAGGAGTACCTCATAATCCGTGAGAGCGACGTTCTCGCCATAAGGCAGAAAGACTAGCCGTTCCCAAGGGGCTTCCCGTTACGAATCTAACTTAGGAGGGACTAACTGAAGTGCCCGCAAAGATGATTGCGTACGACGTAGAGGCGCGCAAAGCCCTCGAAGCCGGAGTCGCCGCTGTGGCCAACGCGGTGAAGGTAACCCTGGGTCCCAAGGGCCGCAATGTGGTCCTGGACCGCAAGTTCGGGTCTCCGGTAATCACCAAAGACGGTGTCACCGTAGCCAAGGAAATCGAGCTTTCTGATCCATATGAGAATATGGGTGCCCAGCTCTGCCGCGAGGTCGCCAGCAAGACCAACGACGTGGCGGGAGACGGGACCACCACCGCGACAGTTCTCGCCTATGCCATCGTCCGCGAAGGCATGAAGAACGTGGCAGCCGGCGCCAACCCCATCTTCATCAAGAGGGGAATTGACAAGGCTGTCTCCAGGGCCGTCGAAGAGATGAAGAAGATGGCCATCCCCGTTGAGAGCAAGGACGACATCGCGAACATAGCCGCCAACGCAGGAAACGACAAGGAGATCGGCAGCCTCATCGCCGATGCCATGGATAAGGTGGGCAAGGACGGCACGGTGACGGTCGAGGAAGCCAAAACCATCGAGACGACGCTGGACGTGGTGGAAGGCATGCAGTTCGACAAGGGTTATCTCTCGCCTTACTTCGTGACAAAT
>CAZYFG010000004.1:17130-20036 GCA_964646835.1 uncultured Eubacteriales bacterium
CCATAGAAGAGTCCAAGGGAACCGCCACCACCGTGGAGGTCGTGGAAGGAATGCAGTTCGACCGCGGCTACACCTCAGGGTATTTTGTCACCAACACCGAGGCCATGGTCGCAGAGCTCAACGATCCGTTCATCCTTATCTACGAGAAGAAGATCTCGGCCGTCGCCGATATCCTGCCCCTTCTTGAGAAGGTCGCAAGGAGCGGCAAGCCTCTATTGATCATCTCCGAGGACCTGGAGGGTGAGGCGCTGGCAACCCTCGTCCTCAACAAGATTCGCGGAACCCTTAGTGTCTGCGCCGTCAAGGCTCCTGGATTCGGCGACAGGCGCAAGGCCATGTTGGGCGACATCGCCGCTCTGACCGGCGGCCGCTTCATCTCGGAAGACCTCGGCCTGAAGCTGGAGAACGTCGAGCTCGACATGCTCGGCCAGTGCGCCAGAGTCAAGGTCGCCAAGGAGAAGACCACCATCGTCGAAGGCAAGGGCGAGAAGAAGGATATCGAAGCCCGCATTGCCCAGATCCGCAGGGAGCTCGACGAGACCGATTCCGACTACGACCGCGAGAAACTGCAGGAAAGGCTAGCCAAGCTCGCCGGCGGAGTCGCCGTGATCAAGGTCGGCGCCGCTTCTGAGACCGAGCTTAAGGAGAAGAAGCACCGCTTTGAGGACGCCCTCTCGGCTACCCGCGCCGGAGTCGAGGAAGGCATGATCCCCGGCGGCGGCACCATATTCATCAACGTCGCTCCCGTCATTGACGAGCTTGACCTCTCCGGTGACGAGAAAGTGGGCGCCCAGATCGTCAAGAGAGCCCTTGAGGAGCCGCTCAGGCAGATCGCGAACAACGCCGGTCTTGAGGGTTCCGTCGTCGTCGAGAAGGTGAAAGCCGAGAACAAGAAGGGCTGGGGCCTTGAGGTTGTCTCCGGCGAGTTCATCGACCTCGCCAAGAGCGGCGTAGTCGACCCGCTGAAGGTCGTCCGTTCCGCTTTGGAGAACGCCGCTTCCGTGGCGTCCATGGTCCTCACCACCGACTGCCTGGTCGCCGAGAAGCCCGAGAAGGAGAAGACCCCGCCGTATCCGCCCAATCCGGATATGGATTACTAGAGACTCCCTCTTTGACGCGTACCGAAGGCCCGGGATGTTGCTTCCCGGGCCTCTTTCCTTAGTGGGCGGTTCGTCCATGAGATGGAACATTTGGGGATCCGGCACGTCTAGAACTGGAGGATTCGCAAAGGCTTTTTCGTAAGTACATACAAGTGGAGAACGGGAAAGTAGGTCCCGCGGATCTCGGGGAGGAGACAACATGCAGCGATTTCCGGTGAGATGGGCAGTGATCACAGTCATAATCCTGGCCATAGTCGGGCTCGGTTACTGGGGCGTGAAAGCCATGGTGAGCGACAAGGAAGATAAGCTCGTCATGGCGACCAAGCCCGTTACCATGGGCGACATTGAGGTCGTCGTATGGGGTTGGGGGACGCTCACCGCCAAGGAAGAACGGGATGTAGTCACCAGCGCCGAAGGCGTCGTGAAGGAAGTGTTCTTCCAGCCGGGTGACGCGGTATCCAAGGGACAAGTGCTGGCGACGATCGATCCGGGCACTCTCTCCGTTACCATCCGGTCTCTTGAGATCGAGGTTGAGGGCAAGAGGCTCGAGCTGGCGCGCCAGTTTGGAGTGTCCCCGGACAAAGTGGAAGATGTCGACCCCGCTTCGGCCCTGATCATCAGGAGCCCCATGAACGGCACCATCTCAGGGTTCGCGCTCGATGCAGGTTCCACAGCATCAGGCGAAATTTGCAGGGTCGTTGACGACAGGCGCTTGGTCATCAAGATGCAGGTGCCTGAGTTCGTGTATAACGCAGTTAAGGTGGGCACTCCGGCGACGTTCGCTCCCAAGAGATTCGAAGGACGTATTCCGGGCGCTGTCACCAGAGTGGATCCTATCCCAGTTAAGGGCGATCATGCCTATCTCTACGACGTATGGGTCGAGATCGAGAACCCCGGCCTTCTCAAGGTCGGCGATGAAGGTGGAGTGGCCTTTGACGCTCCCGGAGTCGGGTACCAGCTGCAGGCCAAGATCGCATCCTTTGGCGCTCAGGAATCGGTCACGACAGCGGTGAACGGTAGGGTCAAGAGCGTTTTCGTGAGAGAGGGGCAGACGGTCAAAGAGGGGGATCCCATACTGGAACTGGAGGCCGGCCAAGCGTTGTTCCAGGCCATGACCCTCCAGCTTGAATTCAGGAAGAAGATCGCTGAACTGGAAGACAAGAAGGCCATGCTCTCCAACCTGAGCGTCATATGTCCCATGGACGGAGTGGCTTTCGATCAGGGCATAACCGTCGGCCAGAGCGTCGCCAAAGGGACTCGGGTAACCCGGGTGGCCAACTTCCAGGAAATGAACCTCATGCTAAGGGTTGACGAGATCGACGTCCCCAAGGTCCAGGAAGGGCAGGAGGCCCAGGTCATGGTATGGGGTCGCGAAGGGCAGCAGCAGGTCCCGGCTGTCGTCAGCAAGATTGGCGCAAGCGGCGACTTGAGGGACGGCTACTCCTCGTTCAACATCACCTTGTCGGTGCAGAACCCCGGCTTCCTGAGACCCGGAATGGGCGGCGAGGCACGGATCTTCGTTTCCAAGAAGGAAGGGGTTCTCCTGTGCCCGGTCGAGGCCCTGTACAAGGAAGAAGACGGCTGGTTTGTCGACGTGAAGACGGGTGAGAACGAGAGGACTCCCGTACCTGTCGAGGTCGGCGCGATGAACGACATGTTCGCCGAGATCGTGAACGGGCTTACGGAAGGCCAAGAAGTCGTGGTAGGGATGACCAAGGATCCCAATGATCCCTCCATGGGAGGACGGCCCGGCGTAATCATGCGGAAGTACTAGGAGGGCCAGTCCGGAAAGGAGGGATAGGCTTG
>CAZYFG010000004.1:20111-23185 GCA_964646835.1 uncultured Eubacteriales bacterium
ACCATAGACGTTCTCAAGGTATCCGTGAGGGGACTTACCGGCAATAAGATGCGGTCGGCCCTCACGATGCTGGGAGTCATCATAGGCGTCGCTTCGGTCATCGCCCTGGTCTCAATCGGCGAAGGCGCCAGACGAGACGTCATCGAGAACTTCGAGAGCATAGGGACCAACATCCTCAGGATGTACATGCAGAGGTGGGACGCCCGGCTTACCATTGAGCAGGTGGACAATCTCAAGAAGCGCGTCCCTGACATGGAAATGGTGATGCCCACGGTGAGTTGGGGCGCCCAGATCACTTACGAGGGCAAACAGCGGTGGGCACCCACCATGGGCGTGACACCCATCTTCCCGAAGATCCGCGAACACGAAGTGTACGCCGGAAGGTTTTTCACAGACGTGGAAATGGAGATAGCCCGTCCCGTGGCCGTCCTGGGCTGGCAAGTGGTGCAAGATCTCTTCGCGGGCAGGAACCCGGTAGGGAAGACCATCTACATGGACCAAAAACCGTTCCAGATCATCGGGGTTATGGAGGAAAAGGGTCAGAACCTGGGCGAGGGCGTTGACCAGATGATCCTGGTCCCGCTCACGGTGGCGCAGCGTGGCCGGGGCACCAACAGGGTCGACGAGGTCTTTATGAAGGCGACAAGCAAGAACACGGTCCCCATCGTCAAGGTCAGCGTGGAGCGAATCTTCGAGTCCAAGTACGGCGAGAACGCAGTCTATGTGTGGACCCAGCAGGAGATGCTTGAGCAGCTCCAGGAGTCCACCAGGACCATGACCTTAATGCTGGGCGCCATCGCGGGAGTCTCGCTCTTGGTGGGCGGCATAGGTGTCATGAACATCATGCTGGTGGCCGTCGCCGAGCGTACCAGGGAGATCGGCCTGCGGATGGCCGTGGGGGCAAAACGATTTCACGTGATGACGCAGTTCTTGTTCGAAAGCGCCATGCTTTGTTCCCTAGGCGGGATCGTGGGGGTTCTCTTTGGGCTGTTCGCGTCAAGAATGGTGCAGAAAATGGGAGCCCAGACTTCCGTGTCGCCCACATCCATCGGCGTCGCCTTTGGTTTTGCGGTACTGGTCGGATTCGTGTTTGGAGTCTACCCTGCGTACAGGGCCTCAAGGTTGGCGCCTGTCGAGGCTCTGAGGAGCGAGTAGGGAGACCGGACGGCACCCACACATTGGAAGGAATTGGGAGCGGCGGTGTGGAATGATGCCCCATGCCGTCGCTCCTTCCGCTATCTGAGAGCCGCTATCCAAGGGGACTCAGCCACCGGGCTCCTCTCCTTTTGCCCGGCATCTTAGCGGTGTGGGGAGCCACCTACCCGGCTTACGCGTTCAAGACCGCGATGTCCGCGGGACTCATTGGTCTTTTGGTCCTCGTGGCGAGATTTGTCGCTTTGGGGATACGGGGCGATGGCGGGCGCGGGACGCTTAGTGTGGGCCCCATCGCCCGTGCGCCTCTCGTCTTGAGCGCACTGTGTCTCTTCCTGGGGATATGGCGGGGGTATGTGTGGGACACCCGGATCCGTGTCGTCGGGGAGCATGCGGCCCCCGGTGTTCATGTAGAGATGACGGTCATCCCGGTTCAGGAACCCGAACCTCTTCCGTACGGCTCCATGCATTCCTTCCGGGCGGTCGCCAAGTTTTCCGCCGCCCGCCACGCAGGGTGGTTCGGCCTTCACGCGTCATGCCATCCGAGTCACCTGCCTTGGCTCACACCCGGGTCTTCCGTGGAGTGCCGGGCAGTCATGGAACTGCCTTCGCAGGCCATGAACCCGGGAGGGTTTGACTACAGGGGATACCTTCTCGGGGACCGGGTCGTCGTGCTCGCCGAAATCGAGGACGTGACGGGACCGGGCCGGATGAGGCCTTCTCCACTGTTCATAGCCTCTGTCAAGGCTTCGGCGGCTTTCAGGCGCTACATGACCCGCGCCCTTCAATCTACTTTCCCGGCCGGAGACGCAGCCGTGCTCAAGGCCGTTTTCCTGGGTGACCGGAGCGATCTTCTCCCCGAGGACACCCGTAACTTCAAGAGGTCAGGTTTCTACCGCTTTGTGGGGATCGCCGGGTTCCATGTGGACCTCTTGTTTGTCCTAACTGAAAAGAGCCTCAGGCGACTCACAAAGCGCCCGTCCCTTTCCCGGGGTGTCGCTCTGCTTTCAGCGTACTGCTACGGGTCACTCTCAGGGTGGTCGGCAGGGGCTTTACGCGCCGTGGTAAGCGGGTCAATGAGGGTTCTGGCTCCGGCAATAAGGCGCAAGTATCATCCTTTAGCGGGTCTTGGGGCGTCAGCGATCGCCATCACGTGGGCCGTGCCGTTCCCCTTAAAGAGCACGGGCTTCTTGCTGAGTTTCGCCGGCGCCGCAGGAGCGTGGCTGGGTTGGGTCTATGCCGAAGCCCTGTTGGCCGCCGCGCCGGCATACCGCGGGGCTGCGTCGCTCGTCCGCCCGGTGACCCTCTGCCTGGCCATGTTTCCCGTTATGGCCCTGTGCTTCACCGAGGTTTCCCTTGTTTCGTTCGCGCTCGGCGGGATCTGGGGCTCTATAGCTGCCCTCATGGTTCCCGTAGCCGCACTTACGTCGCTTGTCCCCCCGTTGGGAGCGCTCTTCGGCTGGGTCCCCCATATCCTCCTTGAGGGGACTCGGACTTTGTCCGGGCTACTGTCAAGCGTTCCGGTAGCCGCCATGACGGTGCCTAGTCCGGGCCTTCACGAGATCGCGGCATACTGGGCCCTCCTGGCGCTTCCTTTGACAGTGGTCGTCTCTACGGGAGCGGGCCGCGGAGGAGAGGAGGCTTCCGCATTCTTCCGCAGACGACGGGCGCTGTCGGCTCTCCGGAGGGTCGTCCTCTTCTGTTCGGCGGCGGTCTTGCTCATCTCGGCAATCCTCAGGGTCTATGCCCCGGTGCCGGAAGTCACGTTTCTCTACGTGGGCCAGGGAGACTGTGCGGTGGTGAGGCACGGCTCCGCCGTGATGATGGTGGACACGGGAACGGCCGCTGCCTTTGACTCCCACGTACTGCCTTATCTCAGGGATAAGGGGGTGAACCGCATCGACCTCTGCGTCATCTCCCAT
>CAZYFG010000004.1:23261-28141 GCA_964646835.1 uncultured Eubacteriales bacterium
CAGAGACGTTGATCGAAGAGGGAATCAGGGTCCCGGGACGCACGGTCACTGAAGGTCGCGTCCCGCCTGTCATCGAACTCCGTCCCGGGCTCCGGTACAGATGGGGAGGCGCCGTGTTGGAGGCAATCGCGCCGGAGCCGGAGAGCTTTGGCCCGGGCGATCCCAAAAACGAGTCGAGCCTAGGGTTTGTCCTGAATCTGGGCAGATTGGAAGTGGAGTTCTGGGGCGATTCCCCCTCGTCCTCGATAGCGGCTGCTATGGACGCTTACGGTCAGGCATTGGAACCGGCCCCGGGCGATCCCCTCAGGCTTGTGAAGGTGCCGCACCACGGGAGCGCGGACGCGTACGTCCCGGCACTCTACGAGCGGACAGGGAAAGCCGCGGCGACCGAAATAGGTATGATTTCCATCATCTCGGTGGGAGCAAATCCGTACGGTCATCCGTCGAATCGTGTAGAAGAAGCGGCGCGACGTGGCGGTAGACTGTTTCGGACGGACGGAGCAGGCGCCGTGACAGTGAGAGCCGCTTTCGGAGGGGCACTCGTAAGGACATTCCTGCCTTGACGAGAGGTAGGAGAACCAGCGCCTTAGAGAGAAATCCTCTCACAAGCCGCGTAATGGACCCCATTCGGCTGACCGGAGTGAGGACGGATGTCAACTTACAGGCACAAGAAGGACAAGCACGGCGTGGCCGTATTGGCCGCGGTTCTGTTGGGACTCTTTGTGATATCGGCGCTTCTATTCCGGCATGAGGTTGTGTCGGGGAACGTCTGGGCCATGGGAGTGTCCCTGGGCGGACTCACCCGGGAAGAAGCCGAACGGGCTCTCCTCGAGAAAGTGCAGGAGCTCCGCCAAGGGCCCATCACTTTCCGGGCGGGCAGCGGTGTTTTCGACGTGCGTCCCGAAGAGATCGGTCTCCTTATCGACGAATACGCGCTGCTCCGGTCTCTGGACAACTACGTAGCGTCGATTCCACGCCTTTGGCCTGCTTTTCTCTCCAAGAGGGGAGAGGAGAAGGTGATGGCAGCCCCGGTTACGGTGGACTTGCCCGGGTCAGGGGACATATTGGGGAGAATCGCGGCAGGCCTTTCGTCGGAGCCTCAAGGGGCTCGGTACGGTTTTGACGGAAGAGACCTCGTGATAATCCCTCCGGCGGAAGGACGGATCGTGACAAGAGAAGACGTGGCCGCCGCCCTTGACGGGTTGGAAGGTACGGAGGTCGAGGTCGCGTATACTCCAGTCGCTCCCCCTGCCTCTCAGGAACTGCCCGTACTGTCCCTCATTGGCGAGTTCTCGACGGAATACGACATTGAAGACACCGACCGGAACGTGAACCTGTCCTTGGCTGCCCAGGCAATCCACGGAAAGGTGCTTGAGCCCGGCCAGGTCTTGAGCTTCAACCAAGCGGCAGGGGAGCGGACCGAAGCCAAAGGGTACCGCTATGCCATGGTGGTAGTCGGCGATCACCTGGAGCCGGGTCTGGCGGGAGGCATTTGCCAGGTGACGACGACGCTGTTTGACGCGGCGGCCCTGGCGGGCCTTGACTTCCCATACGTGACGGCACACGGCATACCCGTGGAGTACGTGCCTCCGGGGTGGGATGCCGCGGTGGCTTGGGACTATCTGGACCTCAAGGTCAAGAACAACACCGAAGGCAAGGTCGTTTTCGGCGCGTGGGTCGAGGACGGCCTGGTGACCGTACGGGTCTTTGGAAAACCCGACGGGTTCACTTACGAGCTCGAGCCCGTGACCGTGGCGGAATACCCGTCCCCCGGGAAGCGCCCCGGCCTCTTGGTTGAGACTTACAGGGTGAAGAAACTAAACGGTGAGGTAGTGGAGAGGGAGTTCATCATGCGAAACACGTACCAGCCGTCCTATCCGCCGCCGGCCAAGTAGGATCGCCGTGAAGCCTACGGATGCCGGGACCCTGATCGCGTCAGGCGACCTCGGTTCTCCCGAGAGAGTCGCCGCCGGGTATCTTATTGCAGGCGAAGAGGTGTACTGGCACCGGAAGATAATCGAGCTCCTTTCCAAGCTCTATCCCAACGGGGCGGAGAACCTGTCGGGAGAAGAGATATCCTGGGACACTCTACGAGACAATCTGGCCCAACCTTCGTTTTTTGGAGCGTCCCTGTGGGTCGTGAGGGATGCCCAGGCGCTCCTGGGCTCCGGCGAGGTCCCGGGAATCGACCGCATTTCGGCGGGCAACTGCCTGGTCCTCTCTTGCCCCACCAAAGAGAACCCCGCGCGGAAGAGCTTTCTTGAGGCATGGGACAGGCTTGGCTGCATAGTTGTGAACGCGGCCACACCTTCTTTCAGCAACGCGGTGAGTTGGGTAGAGTCGCTCCTCCTCAAAGAACACCTGAGGATATCGCCGGAGGCGGCGGAGATGCTCGTCACCGTGGCGGGGAGGAGCATGGACCGGCTGGAGCAGGAAGCCACAAAGATCGCGCTGTATATGGGCCCCGGAGCGAACGTTCCCGGCAGCCGGCCAAGACCCGTGAGCACCCAGGTCGTTTTGGCATGCGTTTCCCAGGATCCCGAGAAGACCGCGTTTGGCTTCATCGATGCCGTAGCGCAGCGAAACGTAACAAAGGCGGCGGCGGAGCTTCAGGACCTAAAGAGCAGGTCTTCCAACACAATCATGATCATCGCTCTCCTTGCCTCTCACTTCGCCCTCATGTGGAGAGCGAAGGAGGCCGATGGAAAGGGAGTATCCCAGGCCTCACTTCCAAAAGTCCTGGGAGTGCATCCTTTCTCGGCGAGGAAAGCCCTTCAGCAGTCCCGGTCGTGGAGTCTCCGCGATCTGGAAAACGCGTTCACGCTGCTCCTGGCGGTTGACGAGAGCGTGAAGTCCGGTGCCATGGATCCGGACAGGGCAATAGATTACCTGCTTGCGAGGATCTGCAAGGGACGGTAGAGAGTCCCTCTCAAAAACGGCGAAGCGGGCGTTATTTGGCTAGATCAGCGCGGCGAGCCTTGACTTGTACCTGGATCCGGTGTTGGCCTTAAGTACCCCTTTGCTGACCGCCTTGTCTATAGCCTTCTGGGCAATGCGGTAGAGTCTTTGCTTCTCGGCATCGTCTCCAGAACCGGCAGCCTCTCTGAAACGACGAATGTGGGTCCTTACCTCGGACTTGACGGCTTGGTTGCGACGGCGACGGGTTTCGGACCTCCGGATGTCTTTCTCACTGGACTTTATGTTAGCCAAAAACGGCACCTCCACCATTGCTACTGACACCACAGAATCTTAACATGCCGATGTTCTGCGGCGCAATAACCGGTGGAGGCGCTTTGGAATGCGCATATCCCAAAGGCTCCCCTAGGGACTCAGGGTCTTTAGCTCCTGGATATAGGAATCAATGGCCTTGATGAAAGAGCTCGTGCCCACCGCGACTTTGCTGCCGTCCCCGCCGGCCGCGTCCTTGGCTCCCTTGGCCGCCAGCGCCAGGTCTCTCACGACCTTGACCGCGGCCGAGTGGGCAGCCCGGAGGCCTGCGTCAGGCGTCATCTTTCCAAGTTCGTCTCCCAGGGCCGTGAGTTCCGACTCCATGGACGAGATGACCACCTGGCTCTCTTTGCCGAGGTATTGGGCATCCCAGAAAGCCAGAAGCGATTGGACGGCCGTGTCGGCCTTCACGAAAGCGTTCTCAATCTCCTGGACTTGATTCTTCGGTCCGGTTATCGTGAAGGATCTGGACGCGATCTCGGTTGTTGCCACGTACAGGTTATCGTTTTGGCCGACGACGCTTCCGACCAGCTTCGGTTGGGCATTCTGCGCCAGCTTGGTGGCCGCGTCCTTTGAGCCGGTGATCCCGCAGTACACTTTGTAGAGGGGATCGGGGCTCATGACCGCCGCGCCCACTCCCTTGGATATAGCCGTCTCCGCTGCCTTTTCGGCGTTATCGCTTGCGGAGAAGGCACCGATTTGGACTCTGTAAAGGGTCACGGGTTTGGTTTGGATCTGGACCGTGGTGGTTGTCGTATCGCCGGACGGGTCTTTGGTTCCGCTCACCGGCTCTCCGCCTACGGGCCGGTCGAGAAGCGACGACAAGAAGTATTTTCCGATAAGGTAACCCGAACCGACGAAGGCGAGGGCGACCAAGACAAATATAACCTTACTGCCAAGGCCCTTGGTCTGGCCCAGACGGGACCTCCGCATAGACGCGCACCTCCTCGAGACTTGAGTAGACTCCCAATAGATAGTCCGATTCCATGTTTATGTCCCGTTTCCAGCGGTCATACCAAGCTTGGACGATATAAAAGTCCTGGCAGGTCCCACAAGGTAGAGAGAACCGCAGACGACCAACATGTCGGGCGCGTAAGTAGAACGCATCGCTTGTTCCAGAGCCTTTTCCAGGTCCGGCTGAACTGCCACCTGAGATACATAACGCTTGAGCTCGCCCGACAGGACTTCCGGATCCAAAGCCCTCCCGGACGCCGGTTTGGTCACGATGACTTGGTCACACAGGGGGGCTATGAGCTCCACAACCTCTTTGTAGGACTTGTCCCCCAGGATGCCTAATACGCAAACGGTCCGTCTCTTTGGGTAGCTCTTGAGAGCGTCGGCCAAGGCTTTGGCGCCTTCCACGTTGTGGGCGCCATCCAGAAGGATGAGGGGGTCTTTGGACATGACTTCCAGGCGTCCGGGCCAGACAGTGGTCGCTATGCCGTGTTTGGTGGCGGCCCTGTCCAACCGGAACTTGCCCTGGCGGTTTTTGGGTTTGCCGAACTCCAATGCAGCGATGGCGACCGCGGCATTCTGTTGTTGGTGTCTGCCCAAAAGGGGCACTTGGACACCCTCATACCGGAATCCCGGGCCTTTGACATTTATGACCTGGCCTTCGATGGAGTACGAGACTTCCTCCCACGTCACGTCGG
>CAZYFG010000004.1:28151-31736 GCA_964646835.1 uncultured Eubacteriales bacterium
TGGAGGAAGCATATAGATTATGAAAGCTCAGAAAAGCCTGTTCTTCTGCAACTTTGAGAAGAGCGCGTCGCTTGCGTACGATTCGGCGCGCCTTCTGTCGGATACGGTGAAAAGGGGAGACCCCACCTCATCGGCCCGCGCCTTGATCGCCTGGAGCGGCTCATCTTCTGAGACTCCGGCAATCACAGGGATACCGGGCTTCACTATGCCGGCCTTTTCCGACGCGATGCTGGCCAGGGTATTACCCAAGCGTTCCGTGTGGTCCAAAGATATGGTGGTGATCACAGAAGCGGCAGGCGTCACTACGTTGGTGGCGTCAAACCTGCCGCCCAATCCCACCTCAAGGGACACGTAGTCGCATCCTTGGCGGGCAAAGTGCAGGAAGGCTGCCGCCGTGATAACCTCGAATTCCGTAGGGTGTTCGTACCCTTCGGAGACCATCCGCTCGACCGCGGGCCTCACTACCTCGACGAGGCTCACCAGTTCCTCCCGTGATATCATCTTGCCTCCAACGACGATCCTCTCCCGGAAGTCCTCAAGGTAAGGCGAGATGTATCTCCCGGTCTTGTACCCATTGGCCATGAGGGCCGAGGCCACCATGGCAGTCACCGAACCTTTGCCGTTGGTCCCCGCCACGTGGACATGCTCGACTGTCTTCTCAGGATTGCCGAGAAGTTCGACGAGTCTCTGTATCCTCTGAAGCCCCAGCTTGGAGCCGAACCGCATGGTGCTGTGTATCCAAGCCAATGCCCTGTCGTATTCTGCGTTCATGTCTTTAGCCATTCCCCAATCCTCCCGCGCGGGCGTTCGTCGGCCTGAGGGGATGTCACCTTGCGCGTCTCAGCATCTCTACTCTGGCCCTTAGTGTCTCGAGTTTGGCTGTCGCCTCGTCGAACCTCTTTCTTTGCGCGTCAATGATCTCCTGCGGAGCCTTCGACAGGAAGTCCTCTTGAGTGAGCCGGCTTCGAGTCCTTTCGATATCCTTGACAAGGTCCTCTATTGCTTTGTCGAGGCGCGCCGTCTCTTTGTCGATGTCGATCACGCCTTTGAGCGGGAGGTAGATTGCAGCTCCCTTGGCCACGCTTACCAGCGCGTGCCTCACCTCCCCAAAGGTCCTGCCATCGGCCACCTCGAGGGGTTCGGCCCAAGCCAACCTTTGGATATAAGGGAGCATGTTTTCCCACATTGAGGGCATGTCGGCGGCTATTGTCGCCGGAGCCTTCTTCCCGGTCGGGATGTTCACTTCGGCCCGCATGTTCCTTATGGCCTTTGTCGCTTCTATGAGGGAACCGGCCTGCTCCTCGGCTTCCGGGTCCACAGGATAGCTTCCCGGCGCGGGATAAGGGTGGATGATCAGGCTGCCCTCTTTACCGGGTTTCCTGCCGGGAAGGTGCGACCAGAGCTCTTCGGTCACGAAGGGCGTGAAGGGGTGGAGGAGGGCCAGCGAGTCTCTGAGCACCGCCCAGAGTACGCTTTGGGTCTCCTCCCTGAGGTCGGGATTCGACAAGTCCTCCTTGGAGATCTCGATATACCAGTCACAGAACTCGTCCCAGATAAAATCCGTGATGAGACCTATGGCCTCTCCGGGCTCGAACCGTTCCATGGCGTCCTTGACCTTCTGTATGGTGCGCTCAAGGCGCGAGAGGATCCACCGTCCCGCGAACCCCTTGGGGCGAACGTCTGCAGGCGGCGACCAGCCTTCCAGGTTCGCCAGGCAGTACCTGGCCGCGTTCCAGAGCTTGTTGACGAAGTTCCTGGCGCCTGCCACCTTCTCGTCGTAGAGACGCATGTCGTTGCCCATCGCCGTGCCTGCCGTGAGAGACAGGCGAAGCGCGTCCGCCCCGTACTTCTCGACGACCTCAAGGGGGTCAATCCCGTTGCCCAGGCTCTTTGACATCTTGCGGCCCAAGGCGTCCCTCACCATCCCGTGGATGACCACGTGGTGGAAAGGCTCCCGTCCCATGAACTCGAGGGACGAGAAGATCATCCTGGCCACCCAGAAAAAGATGATGTCGTAGCCTGTTACCAGCACATCGGTGGCAAGAGGAGGGTTCCTCGCGGGCCACCACGGTCTTTCCGCACTTGTCGCAGTACCATGCAGGGATCCTGTGGCCCCACCAGAGCTGTCTTGAGATGCACCAGTCACGCACGTTCTCCATCCAGTTCTCATAGACCTTGGTGAAGCGCTCGGGCACGAACTTGACCGTGCCTTCCCGTACCACGCGCAGGGCCGGCTCGGCCAGGGGCTTCATCTTCACGAACCATTGCTCAGATATGAGCGGTTCCACGTTGGAATCGCACCTGTGGCACCGGCCCACCGAAAGCTTGTAGGGCTCGGTCTTGACCAGGTAGCCGCCTTCTTCCAGGTCCTTCAGCAGCGCTTTTCTGCACTCGTACCTGTCCATGCCCTCGTATTTCCCCGCGGCAGCCGTCATCTTCCCGTGGGTGTCGATCACGCTCACGAACTCGAGACCGTGGGCGCGTCCCATCTCAAAGTCGTCCGGGTCGTGGGCTGGCGTCACCTTCACGGCACCGGTACCGAATGCCGCTTCCACGTGCTCGTCGGTGAAGATGGGGAGGCGTCTCCCGATCAGCGGGAGGGTGGCGTGCTTGCCAACCAGTCCGGCGTACCGCTTGTCGCCCGGGCTCACCGCTATCCCCGTGTCGCCCAGCATGGTTTCTGGCCTCGTGGTTGCCACTTGGATATACCCGTCCGAGTCCTCCAACGGGTAACGGATGTACCAGAGAGAGGAGTCTACCTCTTCATGCTCCACCTCGATGTCGGAGATTACAGTGTGACATCCGGGGCAGAAGTTCACCATGTAGTTTCCTTTATAGATGAGCCCCTTTTCGTACAGACGGACGAAGACCTCAGTGACGGCTTTGGAGCAGCCCTCGTCCATGGTGAACCGTTCCCTTGACCAATCGCAGGAGGCTCCCATGGCTTTCACCTGGTCCGTGATGATGTGCCCGTACTTGTCCTTCCACTCCCACGCTCTCCGCAGGAACTCCTCGCGGCCTAACTCCCACCTTGAGGTCCCTTCGGACTCAAGCATTTCTTCGATCCTGGCGTGGGTGGCGATGGATGCGTGATCGGTTCCGGGGAGCCAGAGGGTTTCCTTTCCCGACATCCTCATGTGGCGGATGATGATATCCTGGAGCGTGAGGTCCAGGGCGTGCCCAATGTGCAGCGATCCCGTTATGTTGGGCGGGGGCATGACCAGTGAGAACCTCGATTGTTCGGAACCCGTCTTGGCGACGAAGAACCCATTGTCCATCCAGTACCGGTACCATTTCTCCTCGAACGCCTTGGGTTCGTATGCTTTGGACATCTCGTCAAGCACCGCGAATCACCTGACCTTTACTATAGTCATGGCCCCCTCACCACAAGGGCGAAGGGGCCTTATTCGCGGTACCACCTTGCTTCCGGAAGGGACTCCTTAACCCTCCCGGCACTCTCGGCCGTAACGTGGCCCGGCCGCGCGAGCGCTTCCGCCCGCGTCCTCAAGGGCGACCTTCGGCGGTCTCTTCCCGCAGGGCTCTCACCATCGTGCCCCGCTCTCTGAGGGAGAACTCCCGCCTACT
>CAZYFG010000005.1:0-5417 GCA_964646835.1 uncultured Eubacteriales bacterium
GATGGCGCCCACGGACACGTAGATGCCGCTTGAAAGACCGAAGACAACCTGCGCCACCCCTCCCACCACAAGCGGGACCAGCACACCATAGATGCGTTTCCTCTTGAGCCCGCCCCACGTTGTGACTGCGAACCCGCCGACTACGCCTCCGATGGAGCCCGCCGAGGCCATGAGCGCAAGGACACCCTCGTAGGACAGGCCCAATCTCGCATAGTCACGAGCCAAGTTGTCCCGGACAATCATTGGCTGGAGCACTTGCCAAGAGGCTGAACAGAAGTTGACTGCGGCGAAGGTGGCCAACAGCCACAGGAGGCCTCGCCGCCTCGCTATGAATGACATCCCTTCCTTAACGTCTGCCACTAGGCCAGGCCTGGCCTTTTCAGTTGAGGTGCGCGGCGAGGGTATTCTAAGATACAAGAGACTGATTGTGGCGATGCTCATAAGCAGGGCGTCGACGGCGAAGGCCAGCATGGCCTTGTCCGGGACGTCGGCCAGAAGTCGCGCGACCCAGGTTGGGTTGGCAGACTCTCGGAGCCGATCCGGTAGGGCCAATAGCCCGACCGCAACGGCAGGAGCAAGTATCCCGGCGAGAGACATGACGGTCTGCATCATGCCGTTGGCTCGCGGGAGATCCCTGGCAGGAACCAGCATGGCGTAGGACGTCTCGAACGCAGATGTATGGAGACACGCGAACGAGCCGTACAGGACCATAGCTACAAGGAGGATCCAGAGGCGCAACGCGCCCGCTGCCAGAATGACGACAAGCGAGAGACTTACCAAGCCGGACCCGACGTTGGCCCAGAACAGTACCGTCTTCCTGTCCGCCCTATCGACCAAGACTCCGGCAAGCGGTGCCACGAGCACTTGCGGCAGTCCAAAGGCCAAGCTCGTCATTGACAACGCGGCGGCAAGCAAGGCTTTCTGCTCGGGATCCGGGTAGAGCCCGGTGGTGAGCCAAACCGTTATGGCGAAGCTGATGATCTGGAAACCGAACGCCGCCAGCGACTGAAATGCCCAAAGGAGGACAAAAGTGCGGAATCCGTGCGGAGGCGGAGAGTAGGATGCGTCTTCTGTTGCCATGATGGGCACCTCGGTTTCCGTGTTCTCACCCCATTCTACCAGGATTGAGTCGTCGAAAGGTTGAATCTGCCTCATTGTCGGCCAAGGCTCGCTCAAAGAAGCTGCCCGCAGGTTGAACCGTTTGACTCTTTGGAGAGTCTATAGAGTGGCAGAACCGTTTTTCGAAGGCAATTGAGCACACTCTGCACCCATCTACACGCACCCGTCCCAGGCATGCGTTCTGCTCCGGACGTCCAGTGGAGGTGACACCCGCATGAAATACGTGAGATTGCTCGTCTGCATGCTCACTATCCTCTGCGTGGCGATGAGTCTTCTGTCAGGCTGTGGCGCTCCCTCGGGAGATCGGCTCTCAGCTAAGGCCGACGTAGAAGTGCCCGAAGAGATAGTCCAGCACTTCCTCTCCCACCCTCAGTTCTCGACTGTCAAGACCGAACCCTCGGATCTGGAATGGCTGGTGTACTCAGAGGAAGAGGACCGGACGGTCGTCGGCGCGACGTTTAAGGCCAAAGACCGGTCGGGCAACGACAAAGACTGGTACTATCTCATGGCCTTCGAGCCCGAAATCAAGGGGGAGGCTCCGAAAGAACTCTACGGATCTTTGGCCAGTATTGACGATCCTGACTTCGACGCCAGCAGTTACTCGGTGAGGGAGGTAGATATGCCCTCAGGCGAAAAGAAGCTGCTCCTTATCGCAACCGGAATCGCGGGAGACCCGGAAGTCCAGAAGATTGTTCTGGAGACGAGCGAAGGGCGGACTCTAGAAGCCAAGATGTACGAGCAGTTCTACCTGGTGGCCGAAGAAGCGGTAAGCCGGAATGAGAAAGTGACGGAGCCCATCGGCTACTCCGCCGATGGGACCCAACTATATCAGGACCCGCCGTTCACGCTGCCGTCCGTCCCAGCTCACGGGCTGTCACCGGTAGAGGGGCCCAGCGATATCCCTGAATACGTCTTAAGGCACTTTAACGACAGGCTGTCTTGGGCCACTGACGTCGAGTGGAAAGTATGCGTGGAAGAGGATGGAGAGGTAATCACCGGAGCCACCTATACAGGGCTCAGCAAAACGGGTCCAATCGATTGTTTCTTCTTTGGGATATACTCGACGTCCGGCAAGCCACTGAAAGGTGCTTTCGGAGCCATTGAAAATTCGGGCATTACCACGTTATTGGACGCCTTTAGCGCAGATTACAAAGAAGCGCGCCTCCCGCGGATCGGATATGTTCCCGACGAAAGAGCTGTTAGGGTGGTCTGTGAGACCAGCAAAGGTCGGTCTATTGAAGCCACAATGTATGGCCCCTTCTGGATCGCGTACATGGATGTCCTAGCCGCAGAGGATCGTGTGACCTATTTAGTGGCCTATGATGCGGAAGGAGTCGAGCTCTGCCGAGTGAAGCGGTAGCCCTTGCTGTCATCAAAAGCGGGCTTGACGTAGAGGGATTCTCGGAGATCGCAGCCTATGATGCGGAAGGGGTTGAGCTGTACCGCGTGACGCGGCCGTAATAGGGTCCTCCGTTCCTCTACTTACTCATAAGTGTCGCGATCTTCCCCTTGGCGAGGCCTAGACTACGGACTCCGCTCAGCTTTCGCCAGCTTCTCCACGAAGTCCAAAGCGACTTCTTCTCCTCCGGTACAGCTAAGTGACAACTGCAGTCCTGCCTCATACCAAGAGGCTCCCGCGCTTCCGCTGTTGTAAACAAGAAGCGCCACCTGAACTCCCCTCACGGAATGGGTGGACAGCGTAGCCTCTTCCCTGTCGTAAAGCTGCGTGTGGTCATGGGCACGCTTCAGGGGACGCTGGAACAGCCTGGCTTTATGGCCTTCTTCGTTCATGTACTCGAGGATGAGATAGATGTCCCGCTCAAAGTCCAGCCGCCCTCTGATGGAGGGATTACCAGAGGCGAAAACGGCAAGCTGTCCAGCAATTCGGCGAGCCTCTCGTCACCCTCCCAAAGGTCGTAGGCAGTGAAGGATTCCTCAGGCTCGGGAAGTATCCTCATGATGTACTTGCGCACCCGACCCGGAAGCACTTCTTGGTACTCAATGATCACGCCCAGACTCCATGCCTTGACTCCAGGGATGTTGTAGATCGCCAGGAGTAGGAGGATTCCCGCAAGGCAAGCCGCCAAGATGGAGTACCCGGTGGCGGTCCGCCTCCTTCTAGGAGCTCCTGAATAGAGCTCCCGGCGGATCCGGAGCCAGCCTTCCTCTTTGCCCGCCACGGGTATGCGCTTAACCAGCTGCTCAACTGCCTCTGCAAACAGTTCATCCAGCTTCTTGTTGTCGCCATCCTCGCAATCGCGCTTCCTACCCACGCAAAGTGTCTCGTCCATAGCCGCTCTCGACCCTCCCTCGAAGAAACCACCCCTTTACGGGGAGTACCCAATACTGCGCCGTAGTTGCTCTCTCGCCCTCGACAACCTTGATTTCACCGTGCCCACCGGAATGCCCAAGGTTTCAGACACCGCTTTCGTATCCATACCTTGCAGGTAGAAGAGCATTACCACCGACCGGAGGTCCTCCGGCATCGCGCTGATCGCGTCTTGCAGCAAACGAACATCTTCTCTGAGAGAAGCCTCTTCCTCCACTCCTTTGTGGTCCAGCCGGGTGTTCTGGCGGTTGACGACCTCTCCCTCACCTGCCGGTGACTCCCGCTGTCGCTTGCGAAGGGTATCTCTCGCGACATTCAGCGCAATGGAAGTCACCCAACTGGAGAACCGCGTCCGATCCTTCAAAGAGTCAAACCGCTCGAAGGCACGGAGGAAAGCTTCCTGGGTTGAATCAACGGCGCACTCCGGATTGCCGGTCACCGCGACCACCTGTCTCAGGACATGGTCATAGTAGGTCTCGTACAAGACCGCTGCCGCGTCTTCGGGAAGCGTCCTATTGCGGTTCATAAAACGCATTCCGGCGATACACCATCACTTCTTGATCACTCTACAGACGTTCTTGGACCGATGAGGTTCACGTGCATGACCACCAACCTGCACATGACACTTCATCTCTCAATGCCCACCAGTGAGTCCCACAACGAGTCGGCATCGCGTAGCACGCATATTCCGCTGTGTCGTGTCTTCGCGCGAGCGATGGTGGCCCAGATCGACTTCCGGGGCACCAACTCGTCACCCCAGGGCACGAACACGGGCGGATGCCTCAACGAACCGTCTTCCATTGCCCAAGAGAACAGAAGTCCCAGGAACACAGAGTAAGTCATTTCCAGGTAGTCGCCTGGTCCCTCGAGATAAGAGTACCGGCCCATCTTCCACACTCTGAGAAGGTCATTCACGCACTCGGATGCGCCGATGGCCACTCGCCTCATTGCGGAGCGAAGGGCTGACAAGTGAGGGAGAACCGATGAGGCCGGCAAGACATCCACATTGAGACGCGCTTGGCCGCGGCGGAGAAGCAGTTTGGATGTGTCTATGAGCTCAAGAAGCTGGAGCGGTCGCGATACGAGCCCCGCCATCAAGACGTTCAGATCCTCGTCCGCCGTTCTCAAGATCCAACCCGCGTACGGGTTCTCCAATACCGGCAGGATCTTGGAGTACTCGCCGTATGCCCCGCCCCAGGGGACGCACAGCCGCATGCCTTTTCCGGCGACAAGAGCGCTGACCCTGGAGAAAGTGCCTCTTACGTGAGGTCCCAGGGCAAAAACGGTTCCCAGCCTCTGTTCGGGAGTCCTCATATCCCAAATGCCCATTTCCCGCTCGCGTTCCCTCATTGAAAACACGAGGAGGGTCTGAACCGGCAGGAGCATGCCTTCAGCCCCGCACAGGGGCTCGGCTCCTGCTCTTTCCAGGAAGGCGGCGAACTCCGGGTAGATTAGGGTCTTGGCTTCCTCATACACCTTCACAATGGTCTCTGCTTCCGCTTCGTCGAGGTACGGAAACAGAGGCACGGCCCTATCGCCCTCGGCGACGGCAAGGCCCGAGATAGAATCTTTCGATTCTCCCTTGTAAAGCGGGTCCAGCTTTTCTGGTCCCAAGAGGTTGTCAGGCCATTCCCCAAACCGTTGGAGGATATCTTGAGCGCTACTGAAGTTGGTGCACAGCCGCCAACGTGCGAGCGCACTGTCTTTCCCGAGGTAGTCCATTCCGGGCCGTAGCCCAGACAGGACCAACCCGCTGTCGCCCCAAGCCATTACATCACCTCCCCACGGTCATGAGTCGAATGGAGGATAACCTCAGGGCGGATCACTCCGGCCCTGATATGCGTGACCCCCCTTATGGACACGGTCCCTCGCCCGTGCCTCAGAAAGGCGGAGAATACTTGTTCCCGCATTGGGATTGGCTGAAAACCTTCCATTACGACGATCGGGTACGGCACATCATCGTCTCCGG
>CAZYFG010000005.1:5448-5678 GCA_964646835.1 uncultured Eubacteriales bacterium
TATCCCAGTATGATGCCAGCCACTCCCGAGTCTCTCGCCGCAAGCAAAGCGTCATGTGAAGCGGTCCCTTGAACCGCGAGAATTGCCCCCTGGTCTGCCTGGACCGCTGTATCAAGATCCCCCCGAACCACGTGGAGACGCCCGAACGCTTCTCCCCCCAATCCCCAGACGCCCTCCAGTCTCACTCCCTTGCCTCTTATCTCAATACCTGCATCCGGGATCACTGCCGT
>CAZYFG010000005.1:5735-7042 GCA_964646835.1 uncultured Eubacteriales bacterium
CGCGACCACGGATGTACGCCTTGACATCGGGTGACGGAAACGCCGGGATAATGGTTATGGTCCCTTCCTCTAGGTCGATCTCCCGGATTCTCCCGTAGATCGGCGAGACTACCGTCTTGTGCTTGGGTAGGTCCCGGTCTCTTGCGGCCAAAACCTGGCCTTTTGCCACCAGCGCCCCTTCCTTCACACCCGGCGCCCTGTTGTGCTGCAACTCCCGGGGAGGTATCCTCAGCTCTCGGGCGGCGTGAACGGTGACGGGCCCCGTGCCCTCGCCTAGATCGACGATTTCACGGATATACACGTTACCCAAGTTCCTTGATATGGAGGAGACCACGCCTTCCACGGGACACCTCACCGCCCGCCCGTCGAAGAACTCAGACCGGGCGGCCAGCGTATCACCAACCTTGACATGATCTCCTGCTTTCTTAACCATGCGTTGGAGAAGATCCCGCGGCTCGACGCCGATAGTCGAAGCGGCGTTCACCCTGGCCATCCTGCCGGGCAACGCCTCAACTCTGGCCACAACAGTGTCGGCCTCGACCCGGTCTCCGCGTGACACCAGGATTCGAGCCGACGAAGGGATCTGACGGAAGTATGTGAGCTGCTCCGGCTTCACTCCAAATCACCTGCCTTTGCCTGTTCGCCTTGGAGGTCATAGGCCCCAATTTGAGAAGCCCATCTGGCATTCAAGCGCGCTCTTTCCTCTGGGTCTTCGGGCAGCGTCAGTGGTCGCCCCCTGGCGTCAACTATGACTCCAACTGTCCCACCTATGGCGTCAAACTCGAAGCACCTCATTCCTCTGAAACCTGTCTGCCCCAGGGGCTCCACCTCTACCTTGGCTTTCTGCTCTTGAGGCAGTGGGAGCACCCGTATGTCTCCTGAATGGACAAGCGCCGTGGTCCGCTCCCCATTTACGGTAAGGCTTACGGAAACCGCAGGTTGCCCCGGAGCCCCTACAACTCCCGGCGCGATGACCGGACCCAACGGCACCAAACAGTCCTTCTCAAGGACATTGAGCGCGGCTTCGGAGTCCAGTGCGGAGAGCACGCCCAGGTGCGGCATCATGAAGACGCTGTCTACCGCGAGGAACGTTCTGCCTTCAGGCTGTAAGGCATTGAGCAGCATAAGGGCTGCCTGGTTCCGTCTCGGGGCATGGGAAAGCGCCCCTCCTGATCCTATGAAGAGACCTATCTTGGACACGTCTATCGCTTCGGTCACTTGCCCGTAGCGTCCCTCACTCGCCTGAGCGAAGTACCGGCTAGAAGTGAAGGATGTTTTTCGAGGGAGAAGGACTGCCACCTCCCGGT
>CAZYFG010000005.1:7052-7516 GCA_964646835.1 uncultured Eubacteriales bacterium
GGTGGCGGCAGTTGTAACGGTATCGTTACTTGTCATCGGCTACCGGCGGCAAACAGGCATGGGGTAACTTCTTCAGCCTCTCCTGGGGGCATTCAAGCGACCAGAAGAATCCCTTTCCGGTCTGCTACCCGGTAAGGGGACATGTTGAACGGCAGCCACCTAACTATGTTGTCAAGGCCTGCCTCAACGAGGACGTTGCCGGATGAATAGCTCATCCCGAGGTTGGCGCTGACCGATCGGAAAAACGTGCCGTCAATGACTGAGAACACGTCGGTGGTCGCGCCACCTATGTCTACTCCGAGAATATTCGTCCCTTGCCGTTGGGCGACGAGCTCCATGATCCGTCCGACAGCGGCCGGCGTGGGCAGTATGTCCTCGTCAACCCAAGAGCTGAGCTTGCCGTAGCCGGGCGCTTGCTGCATCACGTGGGACATGAAGAGCTCGTGTATTGCTTTTCTAGCCGG
>CAZYFG010000005.1:7532-8027 GCA_964646835.1 uncultured Eubacteriales bacterium
CTCTTTCCAAAGTGGGACGCAGGTTATCCACGACGGTAAGGTCGTAGAGGTCCGAAAGAGTATCCCCTACGGTCTCGGCGGCATCCTTATTCCCCGCGTATATCACGGGTATCCGGAACCCACTGCCGAATCGAGGCCTCGGGTTTGCCGCGTTAAGGACGTCGCAGACCTCCAGTACATACTGGATGTTGCCGCCGTCCAGCCCCCCGGCGATGAGAACCATGTCCGGCCGGCAGTTGCGGACGGCATCCATCTTGACGAAGCCCTGCCTGCCGTCGTCGGTTGCCATGACATCCAGGATAATCGCCCCACCTCCCAGTGCAGCCCGCCGGGCGCTGTCGGCTGTTACGCTCTTGGTGAGCCCATAGACCAGTATTTGGAGACCGCCTCCGGCGCTGGAGGTAGAGAGATACCGATATTGGCTGCGAGTCTCTTCCCCCGGTGTCCTGCAGACCTCCGGCACCAGCTCGCGACCGACTATCTCCTCGAGACCAC
>CAZYFG010000005.1:8051-12481 GCA_964646835.1 uncultured Eubacteriales bacterium
AAGCGCGTTGACCACTCCTACCGTGACATCTTCGTACGGTTTCTCCACCGTGGTCGGGGCCTCCGCTCTTCCCAGAAGGCGGGCTCCCTGGCCCTCTGGTCCGATCAGGATAGCCTTAGTAGTAGTGCTCCCAACATCGGTGATCACGTATGAAGGGGCCATGGCATCGCCTCCCGGCTAAGAGATGCGTGTGACTTTCGATGATGTGACGTAGAGTACGGCCGCTGATACCTAGTTATTCAGGGTACTATTCGCTAAACAGGCAGAGGATTCCTGCTTTTCAAATGAGGTTTTTCGGAGTGCTATCCAGTACGACACTGGTTCCGTCTCTGCGGAGACGAACCACCTCGGCATTGTGCATGTCAAGACCGTCGGGGATCTCATGGCTCACCACGATGAGAATCCTATCTAGGGAAGCCTCATTGATGAACTTGGTGACGGACTCCTTGGCTGCGGCATCCAACTCGGCGTACGGCTCATCGAGGATGATGATGTCAGCCTGGCTCGTGAATATGGACGAGAGGACCGCCATTTTCTTCTGTCCGCCCGACAACGACGCTGCCGTCGCACTCTCGCTCGGGTCCCTTGTCGGCCCCGTGGGACCAGACGGAGGAACATCGTCAAACGGGATGATGTCCTGGGGTAGTACAGCCATCTTACTGCGCTTCCAGCCCTCGCTCAGGTCCTTGAGGTTCATTGTACCGTTGACGAGAATCTCGCCGCGATCCAGCGAGCACAGCCCGGCAAGCATCCTGATCACGGTTGTCTTCCCTATGCCGTTCTCCCCGACCAGCAACTACTTGTGGCCGGAAGTGAACCGGTAGTCCAACTGATAGGTGATATTCGTGCCGGGATATGAGAAACCCACTTCGTGAAAGCGGATCTCTTCGATTGCAGGCACAGAAACGGGCAGTGGCGAGGCTTGACCGTC
Source organism: uncultured Eubacteriales bacterium (assembly GCA_964646835.1). Taxonomy (GTDB): domain Bacteria; phylum Bacillota; class Sulfobacillia; order Fermentithermobacillales; family Fermentithermobacillaceae; genus UBA3951. The sequence continues at coordinate 8,983 of CAZYFG010000005.1, forward strand.
CGGAGTGCCACCCCCAACCAGGTCGTCGACGACGATCAGCCCGTTTATCTCGGCGGTGGCAATCCTGAGTTCTCTCCACCTCGGTCGAAGCTGCAGGAATCCGTTCACGTTCCCGATGATCAGGTCCTTCATCGCCACAAAGGCGAAGTAGTCACCAAGCGTTGCCCTGCCACTGCTGATCAGCAGGTAGAAGATGTACAAAGCCGCGACTGCGAAGACACCGTTGGCCAAGTCGATTGGAGCGTCTATCAGGATCTGACTCGCGCGGTGCTTAACGTTTGCTTCTGAGTACTTTTCGCTTTCCCCGGCGTGTCTCCGCTTCATGAGCTCCGCCCGAAAAGTGAGACGGATGCTCTCAAATGCCCTGTACATGGTCTCGAGTAGACCGAAGTACCTCGACTGACGGGCAAGCTGCTCCTTATACGCTTGGGCCCTCCTTTGCGCGCCCCTGGATATCACAAAGTAGGAAAACATCATTTCCACCGCGATAAGCGGGACCAATGTGTAGGAACGACGCGCTATGTAGGTGAGCCCCGCTGCAAGGCCAAACGGGACTATGATCGACGTCTCGACAATGCAGTACAGCGAATTGTCTATAGTAGATATGGCGTTGGTAAGGGCTGTCTGGAGCTGCCCGTATTCGTGAGATCTAAACGCGGCAATGTCATAGTGCATGATAGTTGAGACTACCTTGTCCCTGAACCTGTGCTCGAAAGCCTCTCCTTGCCTGGCGCATATGTAGCGCTCCGCGTGTCTTGTCGCGACCGAGAGAAGGATGGCCAGAAGATAAAGCACGAGATAGAGTACGTTTGGCCGATTGCCGCTCACGGACAGAAACGAGTCGATGGCCAGCTTCATGGCATAGGGGACGGCATAGGACATGAGGGTAGATGCGAGAAGCAGGACGAACAACGCGACGCTCAGGCCCTTAGCGAGGGAGAGCAGGTAACGAGAGAACCGGATGTCCCGGGCGAGCAATGCTCTAGTGTCGTTCCTCTGCAACAAGTACAAACCACCTCTCGAACGTGGTTCGCCCAGAGGAGCCGTTTTGCCTTCCGCAGCTCACCGGTCAGGATCTATCTGGCCCTACCTCAGAGTAATGATGACAATCTCGGGCCTGTTAAAGATCCTCGGTATCACCTTTGTAGTTTTTTTGGCTAGCCCACGACTGACTATCAATGCCGTCTCCCCGAAGGAGTACTGTCCATTCGTGTATTTCGGAAACAGGCCTTGATTCGGTGCCAGCAGGCCGTTTTCAAGTACTTTGGGTAGCCGCCAAAGCTTTCCGCCGAGGAGTAGTTCAACCTGGACGTCAATACGTACAGCTTCCCTTGATAGCCGATATCGCCTTCTAGTTGGAGGAAATACCGGAGTTCCGACTTGACGAAGTCGCCGTCCAAGAGTTCCGGCGGCAGGTTTTGCCCGTCTTCGGCAGTTATCTCAGTAACCGGCAAGTTGCTCCTCCCGGCCATCACGGGCTTGCGGCGAATCGCCATGAAGGCTTTGAATGGAGCCGGAGCCCCCAGCAGGTCGATGATGCTTTTCAGCCAGTACTCCGTGCTACCATCTGTGGTTTGCCTAGCCAGAGCATAGGAATGACAACGGCAAATACGGCTAACGGCAACCACCCGAGAGGAACTATCTCGAGGTTTCCGTACCTGATGAGCGCGGCCAGAATCGTTGCAAGGTAGTTGCCGAACAGCACCAACGCGATTCGCAGACTGGTCGGGAGTTCAATGCGGCAAGCGTAGACGATAACGGCTGACGCCGGCACAAGGGCTACAAGGATCACGCCTAGAGGCCACCCGGCCCTTATCGCCAGGACCACGAATACGAGTGTGGGGAGCATCGAGGCCAAACTTCTCTTCGACACTTCCGTCACCTCCAATATCAGTATAGGCGATTGGCTGGGTGCTGTACACTAAAGAGAGGCAATTCGGAATATCAAGAACGTACTGCCATAACCCCAGGGTTGAGAGCAGTCAATTGATGGAAGTATACTAGCCTCGGAGGGGATGACTTGACCCCACAAGCGGTGCTCTCCCCAAACGCAAGAGAGGTGTGCAGAGCCCTCTCAGAAACCGACCTTGTCGATGAGTTCTACCTGGCTGGAGGAACCGGGCTTGCGCTTCAGCTATGCCATCGCAGGTCAGATGACCTCGATTTCTTCACCATTCAGCCCACCGAACTGATCGGGTCGAATTCCGTGACCGAGCACGTTGAGAAGGCTTTCGGCAGTCGCATGCCTAGGTTGGAACTGCGGACGCCTTCACAGCAAACCTGGAGGATTCAGGGGGTCAAGGTATCCTTCATTGCCTATCCTTTTCCGCTCCTACACAGACTTGTAGACCTGGATCCCAACCTGAAGCTCGGTAAGGTCAAGGCTGCTTCCGTGAGAGAAATTGCAGCCATGAAGTCCTACGCCCTCGGGCGAAGAGCCGTTGCCCGAGACTATGTCGACCTGTACTTCATCCTCAAATCAGGAGTGCGCCTGGATGAGATCATGAACGATGCCAGCAGGAAGTTTATCCTGGCGGGTGAGCCTGTGTTCTCACCCAAGTTATTCTTGGAGCAGCTAGCCTACACCGAGGACCTCGAGGACATCGGAGCCGCCTTGGCAACGGTCACCTCGGAAGGTCTGTCAATCGGCGAAGTGGAGAGGTTCCTGCGCCAAGAAGTGAAGAGGTATCTACCCACATGAGACTACCGGAATCTTTGAGCAACCTCTTCGCAAACTATGTATTCTCAAGCCTTGATAGCGAGCAGCACGCGTCGCTTGTGATAAAGACTGTCCTAGCTCACGGTACCTGGGAACAAATAATGTGGCTCTTCGATTTCTACGGAAGAGACAGGGTTGCCCAGGTCTTCCGGGATGACTATTTCGGCATGAAGACTCTGCCCAAACCGACAAGGAGACTGTGGGAACTGGTCTTCGTCGATGACAGCCATTGGGATAGGACATCGGGCTTGGATGAGTGGCGCGTTACGAGGGTAGTCCCGAGGCTGGACGTTGACGACTAGGTAAGGCCTTGACGGGGGCTAGGGTTACCCAGCAGGAGCCGCTTGAGAGGCTCTGTCCCTTCCAGGGCCCTGTTCCACGATTACCTTCCACTTGACACCCGCAGTGTCTGAGAACGCATAATTATTAATCAGCTATTGGGAGGAATCACGCGTGATCAGAATCTTGTACCTCATGCCGGGGATCGACGTCGGTGAGCGCGAGAAGAAAAGGCGTACGGATATCGCGACAAAGTTCCTGACTAACCCCACAAACCAAGTAACGGTCGATGAATGCGACGAGGGTCCAATATCCATCGAATCAGTTACCGAGAACGAGATGTCGGTTCCCGGCATGATCAAGAAGGCCCTCAAACTGAGAGGTACCTATGATGCGCTGGTAGTCGGCTGCGCGGGCGACCCGGGTTTGTACGCGCTCCGTGAGGTCCTCGATGTACCGGTTGTCGGCATCTGGAAAGGCGATGACACGTCCCAGTTCCTT
>CAZYFG010000005.1:12491-14244 GCA_964646835.1 uncultured Eubacteriales bacterium
GTAGCCAGCATGCTCGGAAGCGAGTTCTCCATCGCCACCATCCTGGAAACCGGGATACCAGAGGTATGGACCACCTTGCGCAAGTACGACCAAGCGGCCAAGTGTGCCTCTGTGCTGGCCATCCAGGCAGAGGTCACCGCTATGGTGGAGGGCAGCGTGACCCGAGAATACGTATGTGAATCGGTATTCCGGGCTGCCGAGGCGGCGAAGAGTCACGGAGCTTCCTCGCTGATCCTGGGCTGCATGACTGTGGCCTTCCTCCTGCCCGACGAGGCGGTCAACGCTCCCATGCCCATCATAAACCCGGCCAAAGTGGCCATCAAGGTCGCGGAAATGCTATCTACGCTTGGAATTCGCCATAGCGAGATATCCTACCCCAAACCCAATCTGGAGAAGCTCAGGAGGACCATACTCCCGGGCATATAGATGCCCAGGTATGCGCTGCAAAATCGACTTGACACATTGATGAATAAGCTCGATCATGTACGGCATATGAGTGCATATGCATTCAGTACGTCGTATGGGAGGATCGGGTTTGCGCTACGCGACCAAGCGACTGGCCATGCTGCCCATAGTGTTGCTGGGTGTCGTGACCATCATCTTCTTCTTGATCCGCCTTATACCGGGCGATCCCGCGCGTCTTGCCGCGGGCGCGAGAGCGCGGCCGGAACAGGTCGAGGAAGTCCGCAGGGAATACGGGTTGGACAAGCCGCTTCCCGTGCAATACTTTCGCTATCTGGGCCGGGTTTTGACGGGGGACCTCGGTGTTTCCATGCGCACTCACCGTCCCGTACAGGAGGACATCGAGACGTATTTCCCCGCTACCATTGAACTGGCACTCGCAGGCGTGTTCTTCACGGTTATTCTTGGCGTACCGATCGGGGTCATCTCGGCGGTGAAAGCAGGGGGATGGGGCGACCATGTCTCGCGGATCATGGCTCTTATCGGCTCCTCGTTCCCCATTTTCTGGCTCGGGCTGGGGTTGCAGCTGATCTTCTACCGGAACCTGCAGTGGCTGCCTGCGACAGGGCGGCTGAGCCCGGGAGTAGCGATTCCCAGACATATAACCGGGCTTTACACGCTGGATTCACTGCTCACGGGACAGCTTCCGACCTTCGTCGACGCATTGAGCCACCTTGTCCTTCCGGCACTTGCCCTCTCGCTCGGATCAATTGCCATCGTGTCGCGCATCACCCGCTCCAACATGCTGGAAGTCCTGGATCAGGATTTCATACGTACCGCTCGCGCGAAGGGGCTCCACGAGAAAACCGTCAACTACGTGCATGCGTTGCGAAATGCCCTGATGCCTATCCTTACCGTGATCGGGCTTCAGGCTGGCTCTCTCTTGGCCGGGACTTTCCTAATAGAGATCATCTTCGACTGGCCGGGCATGGGGCTGTACACCGTACAGGCCATCACTACTCTGGACTACTACGCGATTATGGGCGTCTCGCTTCTCATAGCTTTCATCTACGTAATAACCAATCTTATCGTTGACCAGGTCTACGCTTTGGTAGACCCTCGGATACGGTACTAGGGGGCCGTCAGATGGCAAGCGCGGACCTCACCCACGAGACCGTCCCGGCAGCGCACAAGTCCCAAGCGCGCAGGGTTTGGAACCGCCTGTGGAAGAACCCTTCCGGCCTGATCGGGATGTGCATTATTGCCGTGTTCGTCATGGTTGCGTTGTTCGGGCCTATGGTAGTCAGCCGGGATCCTAACGTGCCCGCTCTGTCGGCGCGGCTTAAGCCGC
>CAZYFG010000005.1:14254-16592 GCA_964646835.1 uncultured Eubacteriales bacterium
GACGGATCAACTGGGGCGCGACATCCTCTCCCGCGTGGTCCACGGAGCCAGCATCTCGCTTCAGGTGGGCGGCCTCGTCCTTTTCGTGGCAGTATCCATAGGCGTCACCCTGGGGGCACTGGCGGGCTTCCTAGGGGGATGGGTGGATGAAGCGATCATGCGGGTCACGGACATATTCCTGTCCTTCCCGTCGGTGGTCTTGGCCATGGCCGTTTCCGCCGTGCTGGGGAGAGGGATCTACAACGCCATGCTCGCCGTAGGTCTGGTCTGGTGGCCCTGGTACGCCCGGCTCATCCGGAGCCAGATCCTCTCTCTCAGGGAGACGGATTTCGTGAAGGCAGCAACCAGCCTTGGCCTCTCGCGATTCCGCATCCTCTGGCACCACATTCTGCCGAATACGATGTCCACCGTTATCGTGCAGGCGTCGTTGGACGTCGGCTACGCCATACTCGCCACGGCCGGGCTGAGTTTCATCGGGCTGGGCGCGCAACCGCCGACGGCCGAGTGGGGCGCCATGGTGTCTGAGGGAAGGCAGTACCTTACGACCAGCTGGTGGGTCCCCATGCTTCCCGGACTCGCCATTTTCTTTACGGTTATGGGCGTGAACCTCTTCGGGGATGCCCTGAGGGACGCCCTTGACCCGAAACGCTCGCGGCGGTGAACGTCACTGATGGATCAGCCACCCGTCGCCGTGCGCAGATTCGCAACGGATTGCTCTGGAGATCCCGAGTTTGAGAGGTGAAGAGACGTTGGAGAAGGCTTATCCTGGCCCCGAAACCCTTCAAACGATGAAGGCCGGTGATGTGCTCCTCCGGGTGGAGGGGCTTCGGACGGAGTTCCGCATCGAGGATGGGTTGGTGAGGGCCGTCGACGACGTCTCGTTCGACCTTAGGGCCGGAGAGACACTGGGCATGGTCGGAGAAAGCGGAAGCGGCAAGAGCGTCACTTCCCTGTCGATCATGGGCCTCATCCGGAAACCCGCCCGCGTCTCTGGCGGAAGGGTTCTCTTCGAAGGTGAGGATCTCTTAACCAAGACGTATGACGAGATGCGCCGGATAAGGGGCAACAAGATCGCGATGGTGTTCCAGGAACCCATGACTTCGTTGAACCCTCTCTTCACCGTGGGACATCAGATCGCGGAAGCTCTGAGAGTCCATGAGAACCTGTCCGAGTCGGAAGCCGCGGCCAAGGCGGTGGACATGCTGAACGTGGTCGGCATCCCTGCGCCGGAGAAGAGAGCGAAGGACTTCCCCCATCAGTTGTCCGGCGGGATGAGACAGAGAGTCATGATCGCCATGGCGCTTGCCTGCCGCCCCCGGCTCCTCATCGCCGACGAACCCACGACCGCTTTGGACGTGACCGTGCAGGCTCAGATACTTGACCTCATGCAGCAACTGCGGGCTGAACTCGGCATGTCCATCCTTCTCATCACCCATGACATGGGCGTCATCGCCGAGATGGCGGACAGGGTGGCAGTCATGTACGCGGGAAAGATCGTGGAAGTAGGCGCTGTCCGGGATATCGCGCCTCTCCACCCGTATACTCAGGGGCTCCTGGCCTCCATCCCGGGATTGGACACTCCGCGGGGCAAACTCCACGTCATAGAAGGCTCCGTGCCGAACATGATGGCGCCGCCCTGGGGTTGTAGATTCCATCCTCGGTGTCCGGAGGCAACGGATGAGTGCGCAACCGCTTCTCCGCCCTTGCGAAACGTGCGGGGCCGTGCGGTCGCGTGTATCAAGTATACGCCCGAAGAAGCGGAGGTGCGTCCGTCGTGACTGCGGCCATCGATCCGGCTCAGACGATTCGCAACGCGTCGAAGACTCCTTTGGTTGAGGTGAGGAATCTCCGGAAGTGGTTTCCCATCACCAAAGGGCTTCTGAAGCGACATACTTCCTATCTCAAAGCCGTGGATGACGTGAGTTTCGACATCGCCTCTGGCGAGACTTTCGGGCTTGTCGGCGAAAGCGGGTGCGGCAAGACCACTCTGGCTAGGTCGGTGGTCAGGTTGGAGGAACCTACCTCGGGTCAGGTCATGATCGACGGTATTGACATCCTTTCCCTCGGCCCGGAAGAGCTACGCAAGATGCGCACCAAGTTTCAAATGGTGTTCCAAGACCCCTATTCGTCTTTGAACCCACGCTTTACCGTGAGCGAACTGGTCGGGGAAGCGGTTGAGTTCCACGGGATAGCCAGGGGAGCGGAACGCGACGAACTCGTGGCGGACGTACTTCGCAAAGTCGGACTTGATCCTTCGGATATGAGCAAGCACCCCCACGAGTTCAGCGGAGGCCAGCGTCAGAGGATAGGAATTGCCCGCGCTCTGGTACTGCACCCC
>CAZYFG010000005.1:16602-26958 GCA_964646835.1 uncultured Eubacteriales bacterium
CGAGCCCGTCTCGGCTTTGGACGTCTCCGTCCAAGCGCAGATACTCAACTTATTCGAAGAGCTCAAATCGGAGTTCGGCGTGACGTACATGTTCATCGCCCACGGACTAAACGTGGTCAAGCACGTCTCGGACCGCGTCGGGGTCATGTATCTCGGGAAGATGGTCGAGCTCGCTCCCAGCGACGAGTTGTACGCACACCCGGTCCACCCCTACACAAAGGCCCTCATTTCGGCCATACCCGTTCCGCGACCGGGCGTGCGGCGTGAACGCGTCATACTGAAGGGCGACCCCCCCAGCCCCATCGACCCTCCAGAAGGCTGCGGGTTCCGCTCACGGTGTTACGCCGGCGAGAAGAGGTGCGGAGAAGAAACGCCTGCGCTGATTGAGGTTTCACCTGGACACTGGGTTGCCTGCGTCAAAGCAGGCAAGACGGGCTAGAAAGGAAGCGCTTCTATGATTTTTGATACCCTGATCAAAGGCGGACGCCTCATCGACGGGACCGGCAATCCCTGGCGATACGCCGACGTGGGAATAGTGGGCGATAAAGTGGCCGCCGTTATGCCGGCTCGTCAAGAGCGTTGGGCTGAAGCCCGCGAAATAGTGGATGCAACAGGCAAGGTCGTGACTCCCGGCTTCGTCGACGTCCACAGCCACGCCGACTTCAGTCTTCTCGATGACCCCTATTCCGCGTATTTCGTCTTCCAAGGTGTCACAACCCTCATATCGGGGAACTGCGGTCACTCCGTGGTCGGCGGGGGGGCCGACGCGGTACGGGATTACTGGCACCGCCAAGGGCTCTTGAGCGCCCGCCAGCTGGCCGACTTAAGACAGTGGAACACGCTCGCCGAATACCGCGACTTGGTGAAGGCGCAAGGCGGCTTGGCGTGTTGGACCGGGATCCTCATGGGTCACGGGACCATCCGTATGGCTGTGGTTGGTCCCGACAACCGTCCGGCCACGCAGGAAGAGATATCGAGGATGCGCGACATGGTCCGCCAAGGCATGGAGGAAGGCGCTGTGGGCCTCTCCACCGGACTGGACTATCAGCCGGGAAGATTTGCCCCTACCTGCGAATTGGTCGAGCTCGCCAAGGTAGTCGCCCAATACGGCGGCACGTACGCCACCCACATCCGCAACTCCCGGGACCGGAAGGATGCGGTGCCGGCTGTCATGGAAGCCATATCCGTCGGCGAGCAATCGGGAGCACGCGTCCAAATATCTCACCTTTCCGGCAAGTACCTGCAGGGCCGGGAGATGGAGCTTATCGAGGAGGCACGCGCGCGAGGCGTTGACGTGGCGTGCGATTCGATCCCGTACAGCACTTTCTTCGCCCTGAGTTCGACGCATCTTCTTCTGTCCATGCGCGCCGGCCGGCAGGAGCTCTTCATGAAGTCTGTGGATGAGGTCCGCGCCATCCTCCGTGATAGCGACCGGCGGAAGATCCTCCTGGCCGATGGCCAGATTCTACGCCACCTTGACGCCGAGAAGTCGGTGCTGATCCACTGCGCAGACCCTGCCCTCGAAGGAAAAACACTGGGGAACCTGGCTCGGGAAAGGGGCACTTCTCCCGAGGACACCGTCATCGACTTGGTCCTCGATGAAGAAAAGCCCTTTGTCCTCTGCCCCATTTCGTCTCACGCTGAAGACGTGAGCGCGATCCCAAGTGTGCAGCTCACAAACCCGCATGTGCTCATGGGTTCCGATGCGGGGCCGGTCGACCCTCTGGACCCAAAAGGATGGTTTTCGCCTCAAGGCAGCGGTTCGACGTTCCGGTATCTCATGCAGGCCAAGAGGTTCGGCGTCCCCCTGGAGGAAGCCGTGAGGAAGCTCACCTCCCTTGCTTGTCAGAGGTTCGCCCTGGAAGACCGCGGGACGGTGGCTCCCGGGAAACTCGCGGACCTGCTCGTGTTTGACCCTGCCGCCCTCACTGAAATCGTGGACTGGCAGAATCCTTACGCGCCTCCCTCCGGCATGTCTACCGTGTTTGTTGCCGGACAGAAGGTGGTCGTGGGTGGCGTACAGACCGACTTGAGGCCTGCGGGCATAATGGACGCCACAAGTCTTCGCGGGGTCTTCCCCGCTGCCGAGGGGGTGGTTCCCTTTTAGGAGGACAATAGGGAACTTCACGCCCATGGGCAAGAACATCATAAGGAGATGACGAAGCAGTGAAGATTAGATCAGGCAAGACCGTAGCAGCACTCGCTTTTGTGCTGGCGGCGGCGCTCGCTTTGTCCGCGTGCGCGGGCAGCAAGACCACTCCCAGCGCCGAAACACCGAAGATTGACGCTACCACGCTTACCATCGGAATTGAGTTTGAACACGCCGGGATGGACCCGGCGGTGATATACGACAACAGCAGCCGTATCATCGTCGCCACATATGAGAACCTGGTGACGCTTGAGAAGGGGACAAACAAGGTCATCCCGCAGCTCGCGACCGAGTGGACCATTAGTCCCGACGGCAAGACGTACACCTTCAAGCTGAGGGACGGCGTCAAGTTCCACGACGGCACCGAGCTCACATCGGAAGCAGTGCGGCTCTCCCTCGAGAGAATGGTGGCCATCAACAAAGGTCCGGCATGGATGTTCGTCGATTCATGGGACAGCATCGAAACGCCCGACGACAAGACGGTCGTCTTCAGCCTGAAGCGCCCTGATTCCACGTTCCTGGCTAAGCTCGCAGGCCCGGCCGGCCCGCAGATAATCAGCGCTAATGCAATCAAGGATCACGCGGGCGATGACCACGGACAGAAGTGGTTCCTCGAGAACGAAGTGGGTTCCGGCCCCTACATGCTTGACAGATGGGAGCGCGGCCAGCAGGTCGTGCTGAAGAAGTTCGACGGATACTGGGGCGGCTGGGAGGGCAAACACGTAGATACGGTCGTCTATAAGTACGTGAAAGAGGCCTCTTCTCAGCTCATGCTTCTCCAGAACGGCGAACTCGATGTCGCGCCCGGTCTCCCCACCGACACAATCAGGGACCTCTTGGCGAATCCGAAGCCCGGGATAAAGGTAGTCCAGGGACAGACCCAGAACATCCTCTCCCTCGCCATCAACTGCCAAAACGGTCCTCTCCAGAACCCCAAGGTCCGCCAAGCGATCGCCTACGCGATTGACTACAAAGGCCTCCTGGAGGAAGTGTGGGGCAACCTATACGAGCCTCTCATCGGGCATCTCCCGACCAACGACCCCAACCACTATGTCGGAGAATGGCCCTACAAATATGACCTGGAAAAGGCAAAGGCACTCCTCAAGGAAGCCGGATACGAAGGCGGCGGGTTCAAGCTGACCCTTGGGCTCTCAGAGAACAGCGGCGTATTCAAGGCCATCGCCGAGGTTGCTCAAGCCAGTCTCAAGGAACTAGGGATAGACGTCGACATCCAGACTTACGCCTGGGGAACCATCTACGAGATGGCTACCAATGCCGAAACCGCGTTTGACCTATTGCCCATAGGCAACTACCCCGACTACGCCGACTCTTCGGCAATTCTGGGCAACCAGTTCGGGTCATGGGCCTCAGGCGGCAACGGCTGGAACTTCAGCTTCTACGCCAATGAAGAGGTAGACGAGCTCCTCGCAGAAGTCACCGAGATCACAGACCCCGAGGAAAAGGCGGCGCTCTTCCAAGAGATGCTCACCATTCTCGCGGAAGACATGCCTCTCGTCCCGATCGGCACCCGTAAGGACAACATGACGATGCGCGACTACGTGCACGGGTACTATGCTCGTCCCATCATGTCAAACAGCTATCCGGTATATGAGATGTACAAGGAGATAGTGAAGTAAGGCCAGAGGTAACCGAGGCGGACAGCCGCGGGCGGCGCTCGCGGCTGTTCCTCGGCGTACAGGAGGTTATCGACATGGAACGGCGTTCCTTGTTCTCAAAGACGACGGCATACGAGGACGAACTGCTTGCGGCCGTCAGTATGGACGAAGCCTGGGCGCTCATTGAACGCTACAGCACACTCAAGCGTCACTCTGGCGACCCTGACGAATACGTAGCCACGGCCTATCTTCGGTCGCGGCTCAGTGAGTTGGGAGTGCCCTTCGTAAGTCACAAGGCTCACCTATACCTGAGCGTCCCCAGGCGGGCTGAGGTGATCTTCGGAAGTCAGCGGTTCTATGCAAAGACTCCGTCGTTCTCCGTGTCCACAGGCCCTGCAGGGCTGACGGCTCCCCTGGTCTATATCCCGGAGGAGTCGCCGGACGGTTTCAGAGTCACCCCGGAGTTCAGCGCCAAAGTCTCCGGCAAGATAGTTGTTACCGAGTGGCCTCCCGATGGGGAGATGGTCGTCCACCAGCTCATGCAGGCGGGAGCGGTCGGAGCCATCTTCGTTCAACCCGCGCTCCTTATACACGAGGATACTGTGACAACGATATGGGGAAATCCCGAACTCACGACTTCGGTCAGGATCCCCAAGCTCCCGGTGGTCAACGTATCCAACAGCGATGGGGCAAAGATCATTGCGGCGCTTGCCTCCAGCGGCGACAGCGTTTCGCACCTTGGCACCTTGGTTACCGAAGTTGAGACCGGGTGGAAAGACACTGACATAGTAGTGGCGGAGATACCCGGCACGCAGTATCCTGACGAATTCGTCCTCCTTCACGGTCACTTGGATTCCTGGCACATGGGGATCGGCGACAACGCCGTGGGTAACGGTGCCATGCTCGAGATCGCCAGAGTGCTTTGGACCATGAAGGACAAGTTGAAGCGTACTGTCCGGCTCGCTTGGTGGACCGGACACTCAACTGGGCGATACGCGGGATCAACCTGGTTCGCCGACCATTACGCTCTGGACCTGGTCGACCACTGCGTCGCGCACATGAACTGCGACTCGCCGGGTTGCAGGTGGGCAACGGACCTCACCGGGGTCTGTTCCATGGCCGAACTGGTGGAATTCACGAAGCAAGCAGTCATGGATATCTCGGGTCAGGAGGCCCGCCCAGGGCGCCCGCACCGGGCGGGTGACTACTCCTTCCACAACCTCGGCATCTCTGCGACCATGATGCTTTCCTCCAAGATCCCCGATGAGGTGAAGGCGGAAAAGGGACTTCACGGAGTGGGCGGTTGTGGCGGCAACAACGAGTGGCACACCGAGGAAGACGACATGGCGATCGCCGATAAGGCACTGCTTTTGCGCGATACCAAGCTATACGCTCTCATGACCTGGCGACTGGCCAACTTGGAACTTCACCCGACTGACTACTCAAAGACGGCCTCTGAGATAGCATCATTCGCCGCCACCTACAGAGACATGCTGCCCGAGCCTGCAGCCTCCCGGGTCTCTCTGGGCGAGGTGGTGCGGGCCGCCCAGAATCTTGCGGAAGATCTTGCGGCTTTCTACCGGTCGTTGGACGGCACGTGCCTGGACGCCTCGCGTTTGGACGCCGAGACCGTCAGGGCCATCAATGTCATTCAGCGCAGACTCGCACGAGAACTGGTCGAAGTGGACTACACGAAGGAGGGCAGGTTCCATCAGGACCCCGCCACTCCCCTTGATCCGCTCCCGGACCTGGCCTACGCGAAGCTCTATGGACAGAAGGGCTGGCCGCAGCATCTGGATGAGACTGGGTTCGCGGAGGTCAGCCTGATCCGCGGGAAGAACAGAGTGCTGTACAGGCTCGGCAAAGCGGCGGAGCTCCTTTCGGAGGCCAAGCTTCTCTGCCAGAAGCCGGTATAACCTACGTAGCAGATAGTGCCGTCAAGCCCGGCGAGGCCGGCGTTCTTGCTGACATCAGCCGGGCTTGACCAGCCCAATGCGACGGGTTCACAACCAAATGGTCAGCCTTGAGAACGAGGATCTCGCCTCGCTCTTTCTGTAAAGAAACGGAGCCCGACCAACGCAATGACCCAGACGGCCGTTGACAACGATGCGTCCAGGATCCATATCAGCAGCAGAGAGAGAAGTATTGCCATGACGGCGCTCTTTACACCCTCGGATGCTCTCACAAAACGACTCCCGAACTGTGCTAGGAGAGCGAGACGTATATGGAGAAATCCCCGGAGCCGCCTTAACGTCTTGGATGAAACAAGTCTGCGGTTTCGAAGGAACCATCTAGCAGAGGAACACGGTAATAGCAACGATCCCTGAAATGGCAGCAATTACGTGGGGTAACGTCCGGCGGTGCTGACCTTCATGACTCCCGAGATCGCTTCCGCCGTCAAGGAGACGCTCGATTCTGGCGGTGAGTCCGAGTTTCGAGTCACCCGTGGCGTTCGCGCCCGCCGCCCCCGGACTTGAGCGAGCTACCTTGATGATTGCGGATGCCAGTGCCAGCGGGTCCCCGGTTGTCTGGACCGCCAGGTCGTCTGCTGCCTTCTCCCGCTCGTGCAGATATTGCTTGATAGCCACATAGGCGGCCGGCGAGAAAAACGTCAGGGTGCGCAACAGCGTCACCGCCAGCGCGATTCCGTTATCCCGCCTCTTCATGTGGGCGAATTCGTGCGCGAGCGCTGCCTCCAGTTCTTCCTCGGCCATCGTCCGGAAAAAGTCGCGGGACAAGAGAACCACAGGCCGGACCACCCCGACGGTGGAACATATGCCGGCCTTCTCCGTCACAAAGACCTGCGACGGGCGAAGCGAGGCCCCTGCCGCCCTCGTTACCGCTCTCTTGATCCCCGCTGCCAGCGATGTGTCATCCCATATCACCGACTCCAGGGGAACCGCGTCCCGCATGACGGCTCTTTGTGCCATCCAGCTCACGACCGATCGCGAAACCGCCGCTACCAGGCTCGACGACAGCAAGAACTCTCCCGGTTTTCCGAGAGCCGAGCCCGTCACGCACGCCAGGTGAGTTGCCACGCTTAGTGAACCTATGCAGTAGTAAGGATATAGGAGGTGCTTGGCCAAGCCCCCTACGGGCAGGAGCACGCTGATCGCAAGTATCAGCGCCCTTGCCGCCGGGTAGCGGATCCCGAACCAGCGTATCGTTAGAAACGCCCAAGCCACGCTCACAAGCGACGTGAGGGCAAGGTGGACCACAACGGACGCCGGGACGAGTGGCACTATCTCCGCTTCTCCTTTCGCCGCTCAGCTATCATCTCAGCCAGTCTATCGAGGCCTTCCGTATCCTCAAACTTGCTGACCAGGTGGGCAAGAGTCTCCTTCGAAAATGATTCAAGGAGGCCGTTCAGGACTTGGCCGGCTACAGCTTGGCCGAATTCCTCGCGCGACATGGCCGGCTTATAGTAGTACGTCCCGTCAACCATCTCCCTGGTCAACATACCTTTGGCCGCGAGACGCGTCATGACGGTCATCACTGTGGTATAAGCCAGGTCTTGACCAAGGCGGAGGCGATCGTAGACATCCCTCACACTCGACCGACCTGCGGACCACACTGCGTCCATGATCTTCGATTCCAGCCCTCCGAGGACTTTCTCAAGCCCCCGGCTGTGCGGTTTGAACTCGGTAATCTTGCTCATTCTTCTACACCTCAAGACCATTCTAGGCCAGGGGTCTACTACGGTCAATAGTAAGGCTGACCTTCAGGTCAGGAAGTAGGTTTCTTAGATGGTTGAGCCAGGTTGACCATTGGGCTTGGTCAAGCCTACAATACATACGACGGCGTGTCGTACTAGTGAAAGTAGGTGCACAGATATGAGAAGAGTGTTGTTGCGGATAGGTACGTTTCAGATCAACACCTTCGGGTTCTTCATAGCCCTCGGCATGCTTACCGGGTTGGCCGTCGGTTATCGCGAGGCCAAGCGCAGAAAGATGGCCGACGAGTTCCTTGACTTCAGTACCTGGGCGCTGATCCTGGGATTGGTCGGAGCACGCCTGGCTTTCGTCCTCACTTCGGATCCGGTTCAGTTCATCCGCAATCCGGTAGAGATCCTTCGTGTAGACCTGGGAGGGCTGTCGATTCACGGAGCTATCTTCGGGGGAATCGTCGCAGGCGCATGGTTTAGCCGTCGCCGCAAGATCTCCTTCTGGCGCCTGGCAGATGTCGTGGTGCCCGGGCTTGTACTCGCGCAGGCTATCGGCAGAATCGGCTGCGACGTCTTCGGATACGCGATGGCGAAGCCGGGGATCTGGGGAGTCAACCTGGACGGAGTCGTTCTGCATCCTGTCCAGCTCTATGAGTCCCTCCTGGATTACGCCATATTCGCGTTCCTGTGGTCCCGCAGGGACAAGACGAGATATGACGGCCAGTTGTTCGTGGAGTACATCTTCCTCTTCTCTCTCGCTCGGGGCTTCGTCGAGTTCTTCAGGACAAACCCGCTTGTATGGGGGCCGTTCAGCATAGCTCATGTGGCAAGCCTCGGCTTCGCAATCGCAGCGATCGCAATCCACGTATGGCTCTCCCCGTCCCGGCGCTCTCGGTGCTGGTCCTCCCAGACTAGACTCTCCCACTCCCTGCTCTCTCGTGCTCGCCTCTCCCAGTCCCCCGTCGTATCGGGTGAGGTGCTGGAGGTCGTGTCAGATGAGGCGACGGAGGTCGTGCCAAATGAGGTGCCGAGCGCCGTCTCGCCGACGTCTCCCTGGTTCACGCTGCTCGGGACTGCGGCCTTGGCAGTCCTGTCCATCATCGTGTACTATGCCTTCCCACCGGCATGAGCCCATTGCCGACTGACATCCACCAATCCATGTGCCAAGTCTATCGATTGTGAAGGTTTCTTTACAACGTACGGTAGCTACTACACAATGTAGGAGCCTTGGAGTACAATGACCTTGCAGGTGAAACAGCGATCTTGCACGCGAAGCAGGAAAGCAGTCGGCACTTTACTTTGGCTAGGTTCATCTGGAGGGATTGTATATGAGCGGTTATGTCAGACTTCCCCGGTGGCTGTTGATCTGTCTTGGGGCGGGAGCGGTCGCTCTCGTGTTCTTCCGGCCAGGGGGACTAAGGAGTGTTGGCCCCTACGCTGCGTTCCTGCTGTGTCCTTTGATGCACATCCTCATGATGGGCCACATGGGCCACGGACACGATCACAAGGACGAAACCGGAGGTGAAGCGGTAGGCTCATGTCACGGCGGCAGAGAGGAGAGTGCCTAGCTATGGCGGATAGCTCCAAACCTAAGAAAGAGACGTGGTTCTCACGGTTTCTCGACAATCTTGCGAAAGCCAACGAAAAGCAGTTCGGCGGAGGGGTTCCGTCATGTTGTAGCGGGAAGACTTCCCGTCCGTCATCGGTAGGCGGGCGCAGCGGTTCAGTTACCCCAGAAAGACCTACTCGCCCCTCGGCGTGACCACTCCGGTCGCGCGAGTGGCATCGACCGCTCACCCAAGCGGCAAGCCCTCCCGTCACCTGAGGGGCATGAGTACCGAAGGTGACTGTCGCATCCAGGCCCCGGCTTTTGCCGGGGCCTGCGCGTCTCATGGGGCAGGGACACCTCCCCTAGGTCCTGCCGACCAATCCAGATACACCTGCGGTCGGGCTAACGCCGATAGGTCACTGTCGCCGAGTGCGTGCGCATCTTAGGCAGGCGTGACGTCGACCACTTCGTAACCGGCATCTTTCACTGCCTGCTTCAACGCCGGCACCGAGATCTTGTCCGGGTCATACGTTACGTTCGCGGAACCGCTCTTGGCGCTGACTACGCTTTCCGCGACGCCGATCTTCCTCAAGGAATCGGCGACTCGCTTTTCGCAGTGACTGCAACTCATCCCCTTGATCTTCAGGTTCACAGTCGTCATGCTTCTCTCGCTCCTTCCGATGTTGGTGTCCACCAGACTAATTGCCTACCAAATACTGCTTCCTGACAGCCTCGATATCTACTTCGCTAAGATCGCTGACCGCTTCGAGGACACCCATGACCCGGTTGCCCTTCACCAGGGCGTAACCACCGGTCGAGGTCAGAGTCAGCTCCGTCTCTACGATACCTTTCTCGCCTTGGAACGATGCTATCACGTTCCGGTCACTGATGGATATCAGCCAGTACGTGTCCTCGAGAGGATCGCTTTCCGTCAGGTCGAGGGTCAAGCGGACCTTCTGGTCGCTTTGGACTACCACGATGAGGGGCTCAAACTCCCAACCGACGCCCTTGAACACAGCATCCTGAACTCCCCCGCTGACGATCGCCTTCCTCACGAGCCGTTCTGTTGGGACTTCCGTGATGTCGTCGCCGTAAATGCTGGACGGCGGCGCGACAGATGAGCCTCCACTCGCGCAACAGCTGCCGGTACCCGCCGGCGGCGGTGCCGTGTCGGGGTTCGTAACGTCTACCTGGCCGACATCATCCACAACCCGGATAAGCCCAGATATCATGCCCATCCAGCAACTGAACTGGATGTCATTCCCGCTGGGGGTGAACTCGATAACGTTTTCCCCGGTACGGAGGTTTTTGGATATGTTCATCGATGGAACGATGATCTGGTTGTTGCAGGAGTTGATCTGTTGGCCGTCAATAACCC
>CAZYFG010000005.1:27109-28366 GCA_964646835.1 uncultured Eubacteriales bacterium
GTAGCGGGTAGCCTGCAAGGGTCATCCCCCGACTGAACATGACGATGCCCAGACCGACCACAAGAACGCCGCTAAACCGCGCAATGCGTTGAGTAACCCCTCTGCTGAACAGGGTCGACAGCACTCCGATCAGGAGCATGACCGGCACAGTCCCGACGGCAAAGATGAACAAGGCCGAGGCGCCTTTCACAAAGCTCCCGGTTGCGAGCGCATATAGCTGCATGGTCTGAAGCGGTCCGCACGGCATAAGTCCGTTCAGCAATCCTACGATAAGAGGGCTGCTGCTTCTATTGCCGATACGGCGGCCGAGGGAGGCTCCCGGCAAGGGCAGGCGGATGACCAGCTTCTGAAGGCCCCCCCACCCCGCCATGTCCACGCCCGCAACGACCATGAAGAGACCGGCCACAAGCATGACGACGGCCTTCATAGCCGGCGTGAGAGCAAATGCCGAGCCTAACGCCCCGGCGATTCCCCCGATAATCGTGTAGGAAAGCACCCGACCCAGGTTGTACGAGAGAGCGGGCTTCAGTGCCTGTATCTTCGGTTCCGGCCGGTCGCCCGACGGGCCACCGAGAGTTTGTGAGAGCAGGATACCGCCGCACATGCCCGCGCAGTGCAGCGATGTGAGCACGCCGACCATGAACAGGACGAGCGTAGTTGCGCCCGAGGCCAGCCTCGAGTCGATGTCGATCCCGCCGTTTCTGCCCAGCAGCACCACGATGCCTACGACGGCAAGAACACCGAGGATCTGGGAGAATCCCGCCGGCTTCACATCATATCCGGAGGCCGCTATGGCCTTCTTGATGGCGTCAAGGTCGCATTTGCTCGCGTCGTACCGCACTTTCACCATACCCGACCGGTGATCAGCCTCCACGACGGCAACTCCGGGCAGGGAGCGCACGGCTCCCCTGATAGTCGCCTCGCAGGAGGTGCAATGCATCCCGCGAACTTGAATCGCCTCTTCCCTCAGTCTCATCGCTTTCACCCCCGGCGGAATCTTCGCGGTGTTACTACTTGCACTCATACTATACGCTGTCGTAGGCGTTGGCAAGGATAATCTGTGGCTATCATCACTCTTCGCCAGGCGTAGAAAGGTATGTGGCTGGCCGTTCCCTTCGCACGCGCATGCGGGCAAAGACCGGCTCCTATACCAACCTTGCGGAGACTATCGACGTTCCCCTCGCACGGTATGGTCGAACAGCGCCTGTTTTCGACAACCCGTGTACCTATGCATAGGTTCTGCGGGAAATAGGCACC
>CAZYFG010000005.1:28376-29488 GCA_964646835.1 uncultured Eubacteriales bacterium
GGCTTATTTCCCGCGGTGACGTTCCCCGGGAAATAAGCCCTGGTGGGGATATCTCCCCGGGACGTATTCGCCGGCGGGGATATCTTGCCGGGATATATGCGCCTGCGGGGACATTCCTCCCCGATCCGCGCGCCGGTGCATGCATTCCCTGCAGGTTTACGAAAGTATGCAGGGCTTTTGCTGGAAGTAGTGAGACCGGCAGGCGTGGCTGTCGTAGAGCTGGATGAGAACCATGCCGCAAGAGGGACAAGGGGGATCAGTGTGATGCCATCCATCTTCCGGAAAAGAGTAGCCCTGCTTACAGGCATGCTTGTCTCTCTATCCTTGCTTTCCTCATCTTGCAGCGTGGTAGCGGATCCAAACAAGCCGTGGGACTACGCTTCCGACGCCCAGAAAGCCATATCTGAGATAGAAGCCCGCTCACCCTGTCTTCCTGATGGATGAGGTCCCTGAGGGCTACGAAGCAGCCAAAGCCGAGTATCCTGAGACGGTGGCAAACAAGTTGCTGCGGAACGATTTCCTGCTCGCTACCCAGAAGTACCTGGCCGTGCTTGGCGATGGGCACATGGGAGGTGGTCTACGTCGAACTGGCCAGTATATCGATGTGAACTGGATTTCCATTGGTGACCGGCTCTACTTAGTGGACAGCAGAGACGGCGTGACCGATATTGTGGTCATCCAAATCGGCGGTGTGCCGGTAGAGCAGGTGCAAGAGCAGGTAGACACGTACTACTTCGCGGAGAACGACACTGCCAGGCAGCGGCAATACGGCGCCTACTGCCGCCAAGAAGATATGCTCCGCTTGGCCGGATGTCGGTACGGGGACACAATCGAGATCGTCACGAGGGACGGCTCCGGCACGGAGAACACACAAGAGTGCGGGTTCTACTCCTCGGATCTCTACTCTATATACTACGGCGGCCCTCCTCCCTACATCGTGAAGCACGAGATGATTGGCGACGTCTTCTATGTGGACCTCCGTACTTTCCAGACGGGCAACGATGTCACCAGTACGGCGAACGCGATCCGGGCAGCCATAGGCAAGGGCTGCAAGAGAATGCTGGGAGTCTGGGTTCAGGACGGCAAATTAGGGATCATCGTTGGCCAGCCGA
>CAZYFG010000006.1:0-2856 GCA_964646835.1 uncultured Eubacteriales bacterium
TGGGCTTAAGGATATTGAGGTCACCGTCGTATATGCGGATGGCGAGATCCGCACGAAGCTGTTCAATCCCTTTGCGCCTCGCCCTGACGGTGGGGTCTATATCACCCGGTAGAATAACATGAGGGATGGTGCCGGGAGCGGGAGTCGAACCCGCACGGGCCCTACGACCCAAGGGATTTTAAGTCCCCATTGTCTACCGATTCCAACATCCCGGCATTTGCCACGCAGGCTTACGGCGCTCGTGGAGCTCGCCCTGTCGGGCATCACTGAACATTATACCAAGAGACCAAGGCTAATCATAGGACGGTAGACCGGAAGTGGAAATTGAAGGCAGCTTATGGCTGTTCAGACAATGCCGTGGGCACATGACAGGCATGACGTAGCAGGGTAGCAAACGCAGGGGCCGCCCGGTGAGAGAGCCAAAGGTCGGCCCAAAACCCTCCTCCAAGTCAGGACCCTCTTGGTGAACCGCGTCCTCCCCGCTTGGAGTCTGTGTTTCTCTTGAGGTCAGCGAGCCTCTCATCGCTTTCTTTCATGAAGCGGGCGAGTCTATCCTCGAAATTGGCTCTGCTCCTCCGGAAGTCGCCGGCACTTCTTGGACGGTAAGTGGGGCTGGCCTGCTTGATGGATAGTCCAATCTTGCCCGAAGGGTCAACGGAGAGCACTTTGACTTTCACGGTGTCGTTCTTCTTGACGTACTCGTTGATGTCTTTTACGTATGCGTCTGCGATCTCTGAGATGTGTACCAAGCCGGTCTTTCCGTCCGGCAAGCTCACGAATGCGCCAAAATTCGTTATTCCCGTAACCACGCCCTCAACGATCGCTCCGACCTCGAGCGCCATACCTCCGACATTCCTCCTGCATTTTGTTAATTACCAGGCAAAACTCATTATAGGTTATGCCGATTTTTGGTGTCAAGAAACAGAATCTAGCCCCAAACGCCCCGAGAACGCATATATCAAGGCTTCTCGCATAGCTATCCTTTGTGACCGGGCTTGGGACAAAACCCTGCCCCAAGGCACTACGGGGGGGATTGGGCCTTGGATGAGTTCGAACTGGGCGAAAAGGAACATCGCATAGAGATCCTTCACCGGGAACAAGTGAGGCTCTATGGCGTCATCCACGTGGAGAGCTTCGATGAACGCCAAGTGGTTGTGGAGACGGACCTCGGGACGATAACCATGATCGGCGACGAGTTTCATATCACCAGTCTGGACCTGGATAAGGGCCTTATGATACTGGAGGGGGCCTTTACGGGCCTGGAATACTCCGGCCTGGACAAAGCCAAGAGCCGACAGAAGGACAAAGGATTCCTGCAACGCCTCTTCCGCTAATGCGCACACCCGTAGAAGTGCAGATATGGCGGTTGTCGGTTCTTTTCGTCGTGGGGGCTGCCACTGACCTTTTGTTTCAATCCTTAAGGGCCTTCCGTGCCGTGTTCCGTCCAAAGCACCTGGAGCGTCACCTCTTGGATGCAGTCGTCGCCCTCGTCCTCTTGACAGGGTTAGGCGCCACCGTCTTCATCGTGAACTGGGGTGAACTCAGGATGTACGTCCCTCTGTCCCTGTTGGCGGGCGCCTTCGCCACCCACGCGCTGGTGGGAGGGGTCGTCTACCGGAGGACCTTCCGCCTTTTTTCCGGCACGAAGAGAGCCCTTACCTGGGGGCAGCAGCGCATAGTCAAACCTACCCGAGAGGTCGTTCAGCGGGCCGCCCTGCGGCTTAAGTCCACGCTCTTCCCGCCGGTTCCGCCGGACTCCCCTGACCCTTCCGCACCCCCTGACGCCGAAGAACCGCATGAAGAACCCCCTAGAACCACCTGAGGACACGACGCCAGACGAGCCCCTCCCACCTCCCGATTGACAATTCTCCAAATCCCGCTCTTCAAAGAAGGACTTTTCGGATCGATGTAGAATGGGGTTGTACCAATTCTGTCCACAGATTGTGCATATTTTGTGGATAACCCGGGGGACAACTTGTGCAAATCGAGATCCGGGGCGCCGAGCGACTCAGTTTCCGGGAGCGTCAGGTAGTCGTTCTCAAGGAAACGGGTTACTCGGCTGAAGATATTGCGAAGAGGCTAGGCGTGAGCCAAGCCACAGTGGCCACCCTGTATAACCGGGCAAAGAACAAGGGTTATCAGGTGGTAATCGTGATTTCCGGAGACCCGTTGAACATCTTCGGCGGTGAGGAGCCGGAGGAGGAATCCCTATGACAGATAAGGCGAAACGGCCGAGGCGAAAGCTGCTCCCGGGGATAGTGGGCATGGTCATTCTACTTGCGATGGTCATCTCGTTCTGCGTCCGCCAGGCCGAAGTCATGGCAGCGCGGAAGCGCTTGGCCGACATGGAGCGTGAGATCGAGTACTACCGGGCGATGAACGAAGCGCTGATGGCTCAGGCCGAAATGCTGAAGAGCCCGGAACACATCGAGAAGACCGCCAGGGAGAAGCTGGGGCTCGTAATGCCCGGAGAAGTCCAGTACATGCTTGTCACAACCGAATAGCTAGAGCGCACGATGCTGCCGCGCCTCAGGCGCGGCTCTCGTTTTCTCCCTCTGTTGTGCCGGAGATGGTCTCGTACATCTCACCGGCACTTTTCTTATCGGTGGACATGGCAACCTTCAGCACTCTATAGGTCATGGTTCGAGTGCCGAACGCGACTTCTAGGATGTCGCCGACTTCCACAGGAGTGGAGGGCTTGGCGGTCCGGCCGTTCTTCTTGACGCGGCCCCCGAGGCAGATCTCCTGGGCAAGAGTCCTGCGTTTCACTATGCGGCTTACTTTGAGGAACTTATCAAGCCTCATTTGCTGCGAGTCCGGAGACGATCCAGGCACTGGAGATGACCCCCCTCAATC
>CAZYFG010000006.1:2866-10142 GCA_964646835.1 uncultured Eubacteriales bacterium
ACACTGTAATGGTTGATCAGAGCGCACCTCCAGGTCAAATGAATAAGGGAACCACCAAGGGGGCTCCGGTCTCGGCCGACAAGCCGCTTTGCCTTGGTGGTTCTCCCCAATCCGTGCTTTGTTACTGCGGTTCGCCGGTCACCGAGTCGCGCAGACCGCGTCCCGGACGAAACACCGGGACTTTGGAGGCAGGGATCTGAAGCGGCTCACCCGTCCTTGGATTCCGACCTTCTCTGGCAGGCCTTTCTCTGGAAAGGAACGTGCCGAACCCAAGGATAGCGACGGTGTCGCCCTCCGCCAACGCGTCCTCTACGACCTTGATGAAGGTGTTCACGAAGCGCTCTGTGTCCTTCTTGGTCATATTGGCCTCTTCGGCCACTCTCGCGATGAGTTCCGTCTTGTTCAAGATTGACCCTCCCAATCGGTTGTTCGAGCTTCGCTTCCTGCCCCCGGCCACAGAACGTCTCACTTCTCCCTACTCTTAGCCTGCTCCCACAGGCTATCCAGGTATTCCAAACCCTGCTCTTTCATGACGAGACCTCTACTACGTACCTCTTCTTCCACCTGCCTAAACCGTCTTGAGAACTTGCCGATGGTCCCGAGAAGCGAGGTCTCGGCGTCAACCCCCAGCTTCCGGGCCAAATTGACGCAGGCGTACAAGAGGTCGCCGACTTCTGCCCTCAGGCGGTCCGGGTCATTCGCGGTCTGCGCCTCTCTTATCTCCCTCAGTTCCTCCTCAACCTTCAGAAACACAGGGTCCGGCGAGTCCCAGTCAAACCCCACCTCGGCTGCCAGGGCCTGCTGCCTTTCCGCCTGCATAAGTGCCGGAAGGCCCTTCTGTACCTCGTCCATGAGAGAGTGGTCCTTCCTATACCTGCCGGGCTCGTTTCTCTTTATGTCCGCCCATCGCTCTTTCACTTGGTCGGGAGTTCTGAGCGTCTCATCTCCGAAGACATGGGGATGGCGGCGAACCAGTTTCTCGGTAATCCCCTGGAGCACGTCCCCGGGCAGGAAGTCACCACGCTCCTTGGCGATCTGGCAGTACAGCCCAATCTCCAAGAGCAAGTCTCCCAACTCCTCTTTGAGTTTATCCGCGTCTTTCTGAAGCGCGGCGGAGACGAGTTCGTTGGCCTCCTCCAGGACGTAGCGGGTGAGACTCTCATACGTCTGCTCTTTGTCCCAGGGGCAACCGTTGTCTCCCCTCAAAGCTTCCACAACGGACAGGAATCTGGACCACGCCTTCTCGTCTGTCAAAGGTTCGACCACTTGCCGTCCCTCCATCCTGTGGATTACTAGCCTTTCACGGGTATCACCGGAGAGCCGCCCGGTGTATTCACCTCTTGGGCCTGGATAACCTTTTGAGGACCCGCCCAACGACCGGGAGCGACGTGAGGTCCTCGACGGAGAACACCCTGAAGACAATCGCGAGGATAACATAGGCCACTGCTCCCACCGCGACTGCCCCTACCGTGGCGAACTTTAGCCCGAGCCAAGGCTCCAAGAGGCGGTAGCTTAGCCCGGCGAGGACGGCCATGGCGCCTCCGGCCGCCGACACTCTCAGCATCAAACCGGAGTCGCTGAAGGCCCCCATATGCCGGCCAATGGCCAGCAGGTTGAGCACGGCGGCCACACCGAAGTGAAGAGAGGTAGCGACGCCGGCTCCGACCACTCCAACGGCCGGTATGCCCACCAGAACGTAGGTCACAACCGCTTTCACGGCCGCGGCCCACATGAGGTTCACCAGCGGAACCGTCACTTTTCCGATACCCTGGAGGACTCCGGAGCTCACCTGCTGGAGTGAAAGGAAAAGGATCGCAGGAGCCGACGCCAGGAGAGACGGCCCCACTCCCGGGTCGTCGTAGAGAAGCACGGGAATCTGCCTGGACAGGACCAAGACCCCAAGCGCAGCGGGAAGCCCAAGCGCGTAGGTCAGCGCCAGGGCCTTCTTGACACGTCGCCCTACCGCCGCCCGGTCCCGGAGGGCCATGGCGGCCGAAACGGAGGGCACGATCGCCATCTGCAGCGCCGCCGTGAATATGGTGGGTATGTTCACAAGCGGCATCGCTCCGGCAGTGAGCTGTCCGAAGAGGCGGGTGGCTTCTTCGGTCGTGAACCCGGCCGCGTGCAATCGCCCCGGTACGAGGCTCAAATCGATGATCTCGGTAATGCCGAACACGGCCGACGCGAGGGAAATCGGAAGGGCGATTGACGCGATGGCTTTGGCCGTCTCGCCCCAAGTGAACTCATGAGTGCCGCCGGTCAGGGTTCCCGAGTCCTCCTCTGCCCCCGGCACCCGCCGCCTGCTTCGCTGCCGGCGGGACCCTCTTCGCATCCAGTAGACTGCTGCGGTGAACAAGACTCCGACTCCTGCTCCTACCGCCGCGCCGAACGTGGCCCCCGCTGCTGCGTGCTCGATGCCTCTCGACAAGAGGAGGCTTGCCAAGAGAAGCATGGTCACAAGCCTGCCTAGGGCCTCCAAGACCTGCGAGACGGCGGGCACCGTCATCTCCTCAATCCCTTGGAACCATCCCCGGAAGGCCGAGAGGAGCGAGGCAAGAAACAACGCGGGAGATATCGCCTGAATTGACATAGTGGCCCTGGGGTCGTGGCCCATATTTGCTGCTATCCAAGGCGCCGCCCGAAAGAGGGCCACCGATCCGAGTGCTCCGAGGATGGCCATGAGGACGAGTGAGACGCGGAAGGCTGCCAGGGCCCCTGCCCTCTTCCCCCGCGCCCAGCGTTCGGCGACAACCTTTGAGATCGCCACGTTCAGCCCGGAAGACGACACCGTGAGGAGTATGGCGTAGATGGGGTATCCCATCTGGTAGAGACCTATCCCCTCACTCCCCAAGATGGAGTAAAGCGGGATGCGGTATACCGCTCCGATGAGCTTGACGACAAGGCCGGCCGCGGTAAGGACGAAAGCTCCCTTAACAAACTTGGTATCTTGAGTTCCCATCGGCTTCTACCCCAAACATGAATGAAGGTGGCGGGATGCGCCACCTTCCCTTCGTACGCATAGAACCATACTACACTACCGGAGGCTCCCGCTTCAAATGGAGCCCGCTACTCTTCCATCTGCTTGGCCAGGAATCCGGCTGCAGTTTCGGCCAGCTTGAGTTCCAGTTCGCCGACGGTCTCTCCCGGTTCTCTTGTACATATGATGACTGCGCCAATGGGGTCTCCTTCGGCGATTATGGGGGCTATCACTTCAGAGGTGAACTTGCACCCGGTTTCGTCGTCGGTTATACACTCCTTGCAGTAACGATCGTCGCCGGGCTTGGTGATGAGAACGGGCTTTCTGTCTTCCATGATCCTTTCCACAGCAGGCGAAATGCGCTTGTTCAGGAATTCCTTCTTGGGCGCTCCGGATACTGCGATGACCGAATCGCGGTCGGCGATCATCGCGATGTGACCCGTGGCCTCAGCCAGCGAGTCCGTATACTCCTTGGCGAAATCCCCCAGTTCCCCTATGGGAGAATACTTCTTCAAGATGACCTCTCCGTCACGATCGACAAAGATCTCCAGGGGATCTCCTTCTCTGATCCTGAGAGTCCGCCGGATTTCCTTGGGGATAACGACCCTTCCCAGGTCGTCGATGCGCCTGACTATGCCAGTTGCCTTCACGTGTCTACCACCCCCTCGCAGGTCACGCCTGTCGCTTTCTAGTATATAGGCGTTTTGGGATGGTTATTCACTGCGGGAAAGGTGTAGAGCCAGTGTAAGACCTTGTTCCAAAGGAGTTCCACCGGAAGGTGAGAGGGGCACAGACAGGGCTTGAGCCCTTCTGTCGAACTCGGCGCCGGGGACCTTTTTGTGGAGGACTGCCACCTTGTCCACGGGAAATAGATGCGGCACCTCGATTTTGAAGGTGATCTTCTCGCGCCCGAGAACCACGTCCTCTTTGGCCACGGTGATCTGAGTCACGCCGATGGACCCGGCGAGGAGCCTGAGTCTGGCCACTCCGATGAGATTCTGGACCTGGGAAGGCAGCCGGCCGTAGCGGTCATGCATCTCCTCCCGGATATCATCCAACGCTCTCTCGCTCTCGGCGGCCGCGATCCTCTTGTAGAACGCGAACCGCTCTTTGGGATTGCTTATGTAAGACTCGGGGATGAAGGCATCGACCGGCACCTCGACGGCCGTCAGAATGCGCTCCACCTTCTCGACTTTCTGGCCCTTCAGGCTGCGTACCGCTTTTTCGAGGAGGCTCACGTACATCTCGTACCCGACTTGGGTCATAAATCCGTGCTGCTCGGCTCCCAGTAGGTTTCCGGCGCCCCTTATCTCCATGTCTCTCATGGCGAGTTTGAAACCCGAGCCCATCGTGGTGAAATCCCGAAGGGCATTGAGCCGCTGCTCGGCGATATAGGTCATTGAGCGGTCGTGCCTGTAGGTAAAATACGCGTATGCGATGCGGTTGGAACGCCCCACCCGGCCCCTCAACTGGTAAAGCTGGGCCAGACCCAGCTTGTCGGCCTCTTCGACGATGAGCGTGTTCACGTTTGGCAGGTCCAGGCCCGACTCTATGATGGTCGTGGAGATCAGGATGTCATACCTGCCCTGGAGAAAGTCCTGCATGGTCCGGGAAAGCTCGTGCTCCCTCATACGCCCGTGGGCCACCGCGATGCGCGCCTCGGGCACCATGGCCTGAACCCTTTGCAGCACGCGCCCAATGGAACGTATCCGGTTGTAGACGTAAAACACTTGGCCGCCCCGGCGTATCTCGCGCCTTATGGCCTGAGACAGTAGCGAAGGATTCATTGGGACGACGTAGGTCTCGACCGGGAATCTTCCCTCGGGCGGTGTCTCGATAACGCTGATGTTCCGGATCCCTGAGAGGGCCATGTTCAGAGTCCGCGGGATTGGCGTAGCCGTCAGCGTAAGGACATCGCAGTTTTCGGAGATCTCCTTGAGACGTTCCTTCTGAGCTACTCCAAACCTGTGCTCTTCGTCGACGATCAAGAGGCCCAGGTCCTTGAAAACCACGTCTTTGCTTAGGAGCCTGTGAGTGCCGATGACTATGTCTGCTGCGCCGCTTTGAATGTCGGCTATGATCTTCCGGGTCTCTGCCGGCGTTCTGAACCTCGACAGGCAGTGAATGGCCACCGGATGGTCCGCGAACCGCCTCGTGAAGGTAGAGTAATGCTGCTCTGCCAAGATGGTCGTTGGGACCAGGACTCCGACTTGCTTCCCATCCATCACGGCCTTGAAAGCACAGCGCATGGCGACTTCCGTCTTGCCGAACCCGACGTCGCCGCAGAGAAGCCTGTCCATGGGCGCCACCTGCTCCATGTCATGCTTGATCTCTTGGGTGGCTCTGGACTGGTCCTCCGTGTCCTCATACTCGAAGGCGTCCTCAAACTCCCTCTGCCAAGGAGTATCGGGCCCAAACGCATGCCCTGTCCTGGACGTCCGCTTGGCCTCGAGGATAAGGAGCCTTCTGGCCATGTCCTCGACGGATGCCTTGACCTTGGCCTTGATCCGCGCCCATTCGCCCGTACCCAGTTTCTGAAGCTGAGGCGGTTTGCCTTCGGGGCCAACATATCGCTCGACCAGGTCCACCTGGTCGACCGGCACGTAAAGGGCGTCACTTCCTGCGTAGCGGAGATACAGGTAGTCCCTGGTGACGTCGTTCACCGTCATGGTCTTCATGCCCATGAACTGGCCGATGCCGTGAGTGGCGTGCACCACGTAGTCTCCGGCGGAAAGCTCACGCCAGTCCAGTTCCGACTTCTTGGCTCGGACCTTTCGCTGCCTGACATGAGTCCTGCCGTAGACTTCTGTTTCGGTGAAAACGCAGAGATCCAGCGACTCCACGTTGAAGCCGTTTTCCCCGCTCCCCAACGCAAGCGTTACGACCCCTGCTCTCGGCTCCTCCTCAACCGACTCCACCGAAAGGTTCCACACCTCTTGGCGGTTCAGGAACCGCTCCAACATGGATAGGCGGTCTCTATTCCCGCCCAGGACCACCACTCTCTTGCCTCTCGATAAGAGGTCCCGGACTTCTCCGAGGAAATCAGTCCACCGGCCCGCGAAACCCACTTGGGAAGAAGTGTCCGACTCGACTATTGCCTTGTAGTGGATTCCCTCTGTCGCGCGGAGTACCGGCGAGAACATGACGTGACCCTTTTGGAGGAGGTGGTGCACCAACCCTGAAGGCCAGTAAACCGACGCTTCTTTGGCTCCCATGGTGCCCGCCGTCATCCGCGCCGAGGCGATCTCCGCCCCAATCCTCTCGAATTCGGTCACGACGTCGCGGCACCGGTCCACACGATCGACCATGATGAGGCCGTCCGATCCCAGGTAGTCCAGGATGGTGCGACCTTCCTGCGGACTGCCGTCTCCCGCCGCCGGAGCGTGCTTGTCCGGGGAATCGGTGGCAGGCGTGACCAAGACTTCGGGTACGGAATCAACCGAAACCTGGCTTTCGACGTCAAAGGTCCGTATGGATTCTATCTCGTCGAAGGCGAACTCCAGGCGGAATGGGGTCTCGGACGACGGGGGAAAGATGTCCAAGATGCCGCCTCGCAAGGCCAACTGGCCTTTTCCTTCAACGGAGAAGACCCTCTCATAACCGGCCTCAACCAGGTCCCTAACGACATCCAGCGGGCTTACCGAGTCGCCCTTGGAGTACCGGCGACACCTCATCCGGAACTTCTCGGGAGCCATCAGACTCCGCATCATCGCCGTTGCCGGCATGACGAGCACCGGAGCGTCGTCCGGAAGAGAAGAAAGCCTCGTCATGCACTGGATCCGCATCCAGAGAGATTCCCGGTTGGTCTCAGTCTCAAAGGGCATGACCTCCCGGGCAGGGAACAAGAGAACCCTGTCGGGGCCGAGAAGGTCTCCCAGATCCCGCTTGGCCGTGACGGCTTCCTCGGGGCTGGGAAACACAAGGAGCGCAGGCTTGGAGACCTTATGGATCAACGCCGCGGCGACCGCCAAACGGGAGTACCCTTGGGTGCCGGTCACCTGGGCAGGCGTGCTTCCTTCCGCGACCGCCCTCACCAGCTTGGCTACGCCGGCGCTACGGGCGATGAGGTCTAGAAGGCCGGGATGGGCCATCAACGTCCACCGCTTTCTTCAGCCACACCGAGGCCGTTGTAGAGAGACATGGCCCACTCGATTCCCTTGGAAACGGCGTCCAGGGCGGCAGAAGCGGCGAGCCTCACTACTTCCCCGAGAACTTCCTGGTCTTCGCCCGAGAACCGCATCAGTACGTAGTCGACGGGGTCCACGCCTTCAGGAGGCCTACCGACCCCCACTCGCAGCC
>CAZYFG010000006.1:10152-27477 GCA_964646835.1 uncultured Eubacteriales bacterium
GGCGAACTCGGAAGTCCCGGTCTCATGGATGATGGATTCTATGCCCTTGTGGCCCCCCGAACTGCCCCTTCTCCGAAGCCTCACCTTGCCCAGAGGAAGATCCATATCGTCGGATATGACGAGAACGTCTGGACCTTTCATACCGTAATCGGCCATGACTTCGGCGACGGCAAGGCCGCTTAGATTCATGTACGTAAGTGGCCGCACCAAGAGGAGGTCAATTCCATCCTCCAAGGGCACTGTGGCCAGGGCCGTCTCGGAAAAACCCGTCTCGGACCAGGACAAACGAAACCGCCCGGCAATCTCGTCGAGTACCATGTACCCCACGTTATGCCGGGTGCCTCGATACTTTCTGCCGGGATTGCCCAGCCCAACAACGCATTTCATTATCTGGGTCCACCGGTCCCTTTTGGGGAGCGTTATACTGAGCCTTCCGGCTTCTCTGCCGGCTTGGCTTCCTCCGGGGAGGCTTCCTCTTCCGTCGTCTCCTCGGCTACTCTCGGCGAAACCGCTACCACAACTACCTCGGCAACGTCCGTAACCAGCCTTACGCCCGCAGGCAGCGCGATCTCGCCTGCGGTCACCGGATCACCGTGCTGGAGGTTGGAGACATCCACGGTTACACCGTCCGGGATATCGCCGGGCAGGGACTCGACCGTGATCTCCCTGAGCTGACGCTGCAAGATTAGGCCCCGCTTCTCCAAGGCTTCCTCGCCTGAAACCAGCACGGGCACCTCGGCCTTGACCTTCTCGGTCATGGAAATCTTATGCAAGTCGATATGCAGCGGCTTCCCGGTCATCGGGTCGTAGGTCACTTCCTGGACCATGACATCGCCCTCAAATTCGGATCCTTCGATCGACACGCGATGCACGTGGGATCCGGCCCCTCGGGCGAGGCTCCTGAAAGCCCTGGCATCCAGCGCGACCGGCACGGGCTCAATCGCCCTGCCGTAGATTATCCCGGGCACGAGCCCTTCGCGGCGACAGCTGCTCGCGGCAGCGCGCCCTGCTTTTCTCGGCTTGAGTACGACGGATGTTTCAGCCAAAACACGTCACCCTTTCGACGCTCACTTGAACATCTCTGAGACAGAGCGTCCTTCGTGAATCCTGACAATAGCGTCTCCCAGAAGCGGCGCCACAGACAATACTTTTACCAGAGGACGTATCTCCGGTTCAATGGGAATCGTGTTCGTGACGACCAGTTCCTCGAAGCCGCATTTTTCGATGTTGGTCTTAGCGGTCCCTGAAAAGACGGCATGGGTGGCGCAGGCGATTATGGACTTGGCGCCGATCTCACGGAGGGCAATGGTTGCCTGTAGAAGGCTGCCGCCTGTGTCTATCATGTCGTCAAGGAGTATGGCGTGGTGGTTGGCCACCTTGCCCACGATGTTCATGACTTCGGCCACATTTGGCTGCGGCCGCCTCTTGTCGATGAACGCCACGGGCAACTTGAGCCTCTCGGCCATGTCCCTGGCTCTGGGGATGCTCCCCGCGTCAGGCGACACGACGACGTGGTCGGTCAAGTCCTTGTCCTTCAGGTAGTCGGACAAGAGGGCGATAGCGGTCAGATGGTCTACCGGGATGTCGAAAAAGCCCTGTATCTGCCCGGAATGAAGGTCAATCGCCAGGACGCGGTTGGCGCCGGCGTTGGTGAGAAGGTTGGCAACCAGCTTGGCGGTTATCGGTTCCCGACCTCGCGTCTTCCGGTCTTGCCTGGCGTACCCGTAGTAGGGAATCACGGCGGTGATGCGATCCGCCGACGCCCTCTTCAGAGCGTCGATGAGAATCAGGAGTTCCATGATGCTGTCGTTCACAGGAGTGCAGGTGGACTGCACGACGAAGGCATCGGAGCCCCGGACGTTCTCATTGATGATTACTTTGATCTCCCCGTCTGAGAACGTGCTGACCTCTGTGTTCGCCAGGGAAATACCGATGTGCTTGCAGATCTCTTCGCCAAGTGCTTTGTTTGTGTTTCCGGAGAAAACCTGTAACCTCTTGTCTCCGTAAGGCGACAACTGCTTTACCTCCCCTTCTCTTTTCTACGCGTCACCCAGCCCTCTTTGACGACCTGTCTCTCCCGGGCAATGGCCAGCGAAAGAGGCGGCACGTCGTCCGTAACGGTTGACCCGGCCGCCACGTAGGCGCCTTTGCCGATGGTCACCGGAGCAATGAGGTTTGCGTTACACCCGATGAACGAGCCGTCTTCGATGATCGTCCTGTGCTTCTTGACCCCGTCGTAATTGACGGTAACGGTACCCGCGCCAATGTTGACCCCTTCGCCGGTGGTAGTATCTCCCAGGTACGAGTGGTGATGCACCTTGGTCCCCCGACCGACTATCGTGTTTTTGACTTCGGCGAAGTTCCCGACTAAGGCCCCTTCCTCCAACGTGGCGTTGGGCCTGATGTGGGAATAGGGCCCAATCTGGACGTTCCTACCCACGAAGGACTGTTCTACAACTGAACGCCATACCCTGGAGCCCTCTCCGACGGCGGAGTCCAGTATCTCCGTATCGGGACCTATGATGCACCCGGCCCCTATCTCGGTCGCTCCCCTGAGGTAGGTCTGGGGCTCAATTACGGTCTCAGGGCCTACCTTCACGCCGTAGTCGATGTACGTCGACGAGGGGTCCCTGACGGTGACTCCCTCGAAGCACAGCCGGCGCAGGATTTCCCTTCTCACCGCATCCTCGGCCAGAGCCAACGCATAGCGGTCGTTTACTCCCTGTACAGCCTGGGCATCGCGGGAGATGTAGGCGGACACCGTCAAGCCCTTTCCTCTGGCGATATGGACTATGTCCGTGAGGTAGTACTCGCCTTTGGCGTTGTCGTTACGGACCTCGCCCAGGAGCCGGTACAAGAGGTCGCGGTCTGCCAGGTAGATGCCTGCGTTCGCTTCGCGAAGACCCACCTCTCTCTCCGTGAGGTCCTTAGCCTCGACAATTCGCTCTACCCCGCCTTGCGCGTCCCTGACCACCCGTCCGTAGCCTCCCATATCCTCCGGAGAGAAGGATATGAGCGATAGCGCCGCACGTTTTTGCAGGTGATCCTCGCGGAATCCCTTCAGAAGCTCCGGAGTGATCAGTGGAGTGTCGCCGTATAGCACAAGCACGTCGCCTCGGAAGTCTCCCAGAGCTTCCTTGGC
This sequence comes from uncultured Eubacteriales bacterium, assembly GCA_964646835.1. GTDB lineage: Bacteria > Bacillota > Sulfobacillia > Fermentithermobacillales > Fermentithermobacillaceae > UBA3951. Next base: position 13,295 of record CAZYFG010000006.1, read on the forward strand.
GCAGGACACCGCGTGTCCGGTACCCTTCTGTTCCGTTTGCCAGGCGAACCCAAGTCGCCCGGCGGGGGGGTTGTCCGCGGCAAAGGCGCGCTTCACCGACTCAATGACGTCTTCACCCTTGTGGCCCACGACCACAACAATTCGCTCAGGTGACAAGGCTGCCGCGGCGTCCAGCACGTAACCGATCATCGGACGCCCGCATATGGGGAAAAGGACTTTGGCGGCCTTGGACCTCATACGAGTCCCCTCGCCGGCCGCCAGTATGACTACTGAGAGGCTGTTATCACAAGGCATCTCAATCGCTCCCCAGGCATTATATCACTTTGCGAGTTCACGGCGGCAAAGCTCCAAGTCCGACGGCTTGTCTACGTCGACCCCGATCTCCGGACTGGCATTCAGTATGGCTTTGGGCTTCAGGTTCAGTAAGCCCGCGACCTTCCTCTCGAAATCGGCCACCGACGCTTTCTTGAGAGCGAACTTAATGAGAAGCCAGGGGCCCAACACACCCACCATTTTCACGGGCGATTTGCGGTAACTGATCATCTTCTCGGCCATTGGCCATGCTCTCTCTACAGCGGACTTCCTCACAAAGAACAAGTTGCCCCCGGTGTAAGTGCCGTCCCGTAGCGTGACGTATGTCCTCTTGACCCCGGGGAAACGCCTGTCGCAATCGGACTTGGATGAAACGGGGTAGCAGAAGTCCGCTCCCGACTCGAGGCAACGGTCGAGGAGATCCCCGGCGATGTCCGACGTTACCAGAGGAATGTCGGAAGCGCATACCAGAACGCATTCGGTTGAGGCGGCCGCGAGGCCCTTTCGGACGTTTCCGAAGAGATCGCCTGCCGGTTCAACCACCTTGACCTTTGGACCGGCGTAGCGGCCCACCGCCTCCTCAGGACCCACAAGATAGATAGTGCCTATCTTGGAAACCCCCTTCAGGGCGTCCAGAATGTACGTCACCATGGGCTTGCCCGCTACCTCAATATTGGCTTCCCACTTCTCAGGGCTCTCTTCCTGAAGCTTTCCGGTGTTCTCCCGGCCTGCCAACACCACTGCGTCAACAAGCATCTCGGTCCACCCCTGTTCTCGCCACAATTATCTCTCCCTGTGCCATTTCCGGCAGCTTAGGCTCCAGCCTGAGCGCCATGTCTCGCGCATGGGACTCTGACCCGGCAATACCGAAGACGGCCGACCCGCTCCCCGTCATTGCGGCCCCCAGTGCGCCGCACTCAGAGAACGTCCTCTTGAGATGGGCGATCTCTGGTCGCAAGCTCATGGCGGCCGGTTCCAAATCGTTGAACAACCGCCCGCAGATCTCCTTGACGTCTCCCCCGGCCAGCGCTTCAAGGAAGCCCTGAATCCTCTCGCCCGCCGAAGGACATGGCCGTTCCCTTATTGCATCCAACCTGGCGTAGGCCGACCCTGTGTCGACGCCCACCCCTGGGAACAGGATCACCATCCACATGTCGGGCACGTCCACCGGCGTGACCCTTTCACCTATCCCTTCACACAATGCCCCTTCCCACAGAGCTGGCACCGAATTGCACCCGAGGAAAAACGGCACATCGGCCCCGATGAAAGCGGCCAAAGGGCCTAGGTCGCGGAGACTCAAGGCCCTCTCAGGAGGAACGAGGCGGTTTAGGGCTACGAGCACCGCCGCGGCGTCAGAGCTCCCTCCCCCTAACCCCGCCCCCCACGGTACCCGCTTGTCCACTGTGATTGAGACATCCTGCGGGGCTCCGGCCTTTGAGATAAAGGCTGAAGCAGCGATGTAAGCTAGATTCTTATGGTCAGGCAGGGCGCGAAGCGCGGGACAGGTGAGGCGGATCCGGCACCGGCCGTGACCGGACGGTGACGCGCCGTCTCCTGAGGGATGGAACCCGGAAACACACGGTTCGGCACGGACGGTTATGTGGTCACACACGGTGACGGGCACCATCACGGTGGATATGTCATGATAGCCGTCGGCCCTCAGGTCGCCGACAGCCAACGCCAGGTTGACTTTGGCGTATGCCCTGTACTTTACCGTTCCAGCCTCTGTGTTCACGCGCATCAATTCGGCACCCGCGGCCCCATTCCCTCCGCGGGTGCCGGTACCTCTAGAACCTCACTTGGAGCAAGTCCAGCACGTTCTGGATGCGGGCGAATATGGATACCGAGTCAGACCCGGCCGAGAGGAGCCCTACTACTTGCCCCTTCTGGTTCAGCACAACCGACCCGCTGTCGCCGGGCTCAGCCATGTGAGTAGTAACGATCTGGTCAGAGAACACGGCGTCACCGGTATCACCCATGCTGATCTTGATCGTGGCCTGCACGACCTTGACTTCGCCGCTGTTCGTCCCCGATGTGCGACCGCTCTTACTGACTCTGTCCCCCACAGAGACCTCCGCTATTCCCTTGGGAACGCCCAGGTCGATGATGTCGGGGACAATTATGTTGGGGGACACAGGCTTAGCCACGGCGGCGTCCACCAGGTTCTCTGCCCCGTAGCTCTTGAAGACTTTCAAGGAATAGCTCTTTCGGAACCGCTTTACAACGGCGTTGAGCATCCTCTCCACCATTGATGCGATCTTGCAGTCTGAGGACCCGACGGACATCGTTATCGGGACAAACCGGTAGAGATGCCCGATGACGTCGTTGGGCTCACGCCCTGCGTCGTGGCGACCGGGCTGCAAGATCGGATCGCCTATCTTGGCCCTGCCGTCCTTGCCGTTGGTGGAGTTGGCGAAGACATGGTTGTTGGACAGCATGAGAGGTTCGCCCGTCTTTATGTCATACACAACTGCCCCGAAGGTACCCGCTGTGATCTTGTAGTGACCTGCGCTGCTGCCCGGCTTCACCGGTCGAATCCTCTCGGTTCTGGCCAGTGCCCTCACGTTCCCGACTTCGACCACGTCGGTATCGGCATCGGCTATGCTCTTGGGGACGATCTGCGAAGAACCCAGTTCCCTCTTGGGGAGCTTCTTTGTTACAAGAACCGTGACTGTCGGCTTTCCGGTGCATTGCCCGCATACATGCTTGTGGCCTTTTCCGACTCCAACGACATTGGGAAGCCCTAGAATCTTGGGCGTTGACGCTCGGAGAGCATGCAGTACAGCGTCCATAGCCCTCCCTCCATTCTGCTCTCATAAGGCATGTGTAAACACCTTATGTCGCATTGAATGAGGAGGTTACGATGGACAATCACCAGAAACGCCAAGAGGGACCCCGGTACACCGAGATCCCTCTTTAAGACCTAGGGCTTGATCGCCGCTACCTATCCATCACTTGCAGCGAACTCGAGCTCAACCGAGTCGGTCAAGACGTCAATGTAACTCCACGACACACACCGCGATTCCTCGTCATCGAACCTTATCACAAAGATGGAAGGGTAGGTCTTTTCCAAAACGCCTTCCCTTTCGAACACTCTCCTTCGGCCCTCGCTTGCCCTCACCTTTACCCTCTCACCGAGATGGCTATCCAGCTCTTCCCGGATAGCCTCGATTTGACTTCTTTGAGCCACCGGCTATCCCCCCGTCCAGCTCCTATTTGGAGTACTTGTCAGCCACCTGAGAAGCCCCGTATGCGTCCGGCTTGATCTTCGCGGCAAACCCGCTGCCTACGATCTCCTGGACCAGGTCCCGGATCATGCTTTTCGTCTCGCCGTTTCTTCCCACGTCCAAATGGATCTCAACGTTCAGGTCAGAGTGCCCGTTCCTGGAGATCTCCTGCGCGAGACGCGACGCAACATCGAGACTTAGGTGGGCTTCATAGAAAATCCGCTGTCTCAGGCTGGGCATTTTCTTCACGTGGCTTTTGGTGTAGAAATACCTTCCGCCTTTGCCCAACCTGTGAATCACCACGGCCGTCACGAAACATATATCTTCTCGGGCTTGAGAATCGCTGCCCACTATCAGCTTATACGATGAATGAGGGTCTTCGGTCATGTACCCACAGATGTCCTCAAACATCGTGCTGAAGGACATCGGTCCTTTGGTCGGACTCACGAAGTACATGCTCTCTCCCTCCCTCACCACCATGCGTCAATTTTACCACTAATCGAGTTTTGCGGCAAATTGGCTGATAATTGCATCCCAGCAAGAAGGCCCCTTTCGGGGCGAATCATGGTCGTAGCGACCAATGTAGGTGCAGATCTTCGTTGGGGCGAATCATTGGTGGGGCGGATCATTGGCGGGATGGGCTCGAAAGCGGCCACAGGGCCTCCGTGACCGCCACGAAGCCGGAAACGCCCAGGTCCTCGGGGCGCCTGGACGGGTCGATTCCCGCATTCCTAAGGGCCGCGATCACGGCATCCTTATCGGGCAAGACGTCTTCCAGGCCGTTGGATAAGGTCTTCCTTCTCTTCGAGAACAGAGAGCGGGAAACCGCGTCCAGGAATCTCTCCTTTTCCTCGGAGAGGGGAAACGAATCTTTCACGTTCAATGAGACGACGCACGACCCTACATCGGGCTTTGGGACAAAACAGCCGCGGGGGAGTCGCCTCTCCAAAGCTAGCTCGGCCCGGTACTGGCACCACAAAGACAGCCGGCCGAAATCTCTGGTGCCTGCTTGTCCCGCCATGCGTTCACCAACCTCTTCCTGGACCACGAACGCCAGGCGACGCCAAGAGGTCCTGGGAATGAGCGCCCGGTAGAGGATCTCGGAGGTGATGTAGTAAGGCAGGTTCCCAACCAAGGCAAGTTGGTTGTCGGGATGCTTCTCCCCCAACGCGTGCCCCGTCAAGTCCGCCTGAAGAGCGTCATCCCAGATCCACGTAAGGTTGGAGAGAGGCCCCGTCATTCGCGCACTTGCGCCCGCCAGGTCACGGTCCATCTCAATGGCGTAGACCCACTCGGCTCTCGCCGAGAGCTCTTTTGTGAGCGTGCCTATGCCGGCACCCAGTTCCAAAGCGACCCACGAAAAACCCTCGGGGAGCATGAGAGAAGCTACCGTCCTCAGTAGACCGGGGTCAATCATGAAATGCTGGCCGAGCCGCTTCTTGGGGCTTACCTGGAACTCGCTGAGTACCTGCCCGTAGCCTTGTCGTGAGGGATCCATCACTCGATCACGTATACTTTGACCTGCTTCCTACCCCACCTGAGAGCTTCTTCGTGGGTCGAGAAGCAGACATCCACGCGGTTTCCCTTTATGGCGCCCCCGGTGTCGGCCGCGACGGCAAAACCGTAGCCATCCACGTAGACCCTGGAACCGATGGGTATAACCCTGGGGTCTACGGCGATCACGCCTCGCTCGGCAGGAATGCCGGTGCTGGTAATCCCTTTGGCATTCGGCCCGCAGCATTTGGAGCAGGGGCAATAGGCCGTGGCGACGGCCTCAATCGCACGCTCAAACCGTATGTTGTCGGCACCGCGCGTTACTTCCTTGAGGGTTCCGACCAGAAGAACTTGGGGAGATGGCTCTCTAACCTGTTCCTTCGAGACCTGCCGGCGAGATACCTCGACTCCGTCCTCATAGCGGACGTTGAAGGTCACCCGGGCGACGCCTTCGACGCCCTGCTTGTAGACCCTGACCAGGCCGGATTCGAGAGACCCGTCGGTCCTGCGCTCGATGGTGTAGGGAATGGACTCTTCCTCGACGACGTCTCCATAGGTGACGCGCACGACTCTCACGCGTCCATCGGCAGGTACCGGCTCCAACTGAGAAGGAATGACCGTGTCGTCGGCGCCGACCTGGATCCTCGCCTGTGAGAGGATTTCGCCCACTGTGTGGCTTGAGGTCTCGATGGCGCGTACCTTGCCGCCGTCATATATGAAAGCGAGAGACGCTCTGACAACCTTTATGTCAAGTCCCTGAGTGAGGGGTGCCTCAGGCCCGGGCGAGCAGTAATCGTTTGGTCCCAGGACGACATTGGCTTGTCTCAAGGCTTCGCTCACAGTGCGCACGGAGGTGTCAAGCCGGACGACCCTATCCCATGCGGTCACCGTCACCGTGTGGCTTCCGGTACCGGCCACAATCGCGCACGAAGCTGCGAGCAAGCAGAAAAGGAGTATCGCGATGAGCAAAACACGCCAGGAGTTCTGGCTGCTACGGGTTTTGGCAATTTCAGCCCAGCGCTGCACATCATCCCTCCTTTGACAAGCTTCGGCGTCGAGAACGGATTTCCTGCATGCCCGGTTTCCAAGAACTGACAGGCATGCCTACTACCATATATTACGCAGAGACAAGCATGTTATGCGCCAAGTGTGGGGACCTAAGAGAGCCCGGACACCCGCAAGGCGTTGTCTCTGGTCGTCCTCGCCACATCGCGGGGCTCTTTTCCCAACGCCCTTGCCACGACGTCCAGCGTCTCCCTCATGTGTGCAGGTTCGTTCCTGCGCCCGCGCCATCTCTGGGGAGCAAGGTAAGGAGCGTCGGTCTCCAGCAGAATACGGTCCAAGGGGATGTACTTCAATAGGTCGCGGAGCTCATCATTCCTCGGGTACGTGACGGCGCCGCCTAAGCCCAAGTAGCCGCCCAGATCAAGACACTTCTTGGCATAGGCCCGGTCTCCCCCGAAACAGTGAAAAACGATCGGGCGGGCCATCCGGCTACTCCGCAGTATGTCGATGGTGTCGTCCTCGGCGTCTCTTTGGTGCACTATTACGGGTAGGCCAACGTCTTTGGCGAGCTCAAGCCCCATTTCGAAGCATTCGGCTTGTAGGGCCCGTGGAGAGAGATCGCGGTAGTAATCCAGCCCGATCTCTCCGACAGCCGCGACCAAAGGCTTCCTCGCTGCGGGGGCCGTTTCCGGTCCGTCTCCCCGGATGAGCCCGGCAATCTTTCGCCACGCCTCGGGCAGGCGGCGGGCATACTCTAGCGCGTTATGCGGGTGAATGCCCACGGCAGCGGCGAGAGCCGCGGATCCGGCGAGGGCCATGGCCCGAAGGGACGATTGGACATCGAACCCCACCTCAATGAAGGCGATCCCTTCACGGCGGGCCCGTTCGATCACCGCCTGCCTGTCCGAGTCGTACTCGGAACTCGAGACGTGGGCATGGGTGTCTATTAGGTCAGGAAATGGGGCTTCCATTCTTCACTTTCCTGTCCACGGTGAGGACAGCAAGCGTCTCGTCGTCCTTGGCAGCCAGGAGCATGCCCCGTGACTCGGTCCCCCGTATCACCGCGGGCTTAAGGTTGTACGCAATGATGATCTGCTTGCCCACCAACTCCTCGGTTGGGTAGTGCTGGGCAATCCCGGCCACTATCTGCCTCTTTTCCTCACCCAGACTCACCGTCAGCCTGAGGAGCTTATCGGCGCCCTGCACTCTCTCGGCCGAGAGCACTTCGGCGACCCTAAGCTCTACCTGCCGGAACTGATCAATGGTGATGAGACCGGTCTCTTCCTTGAGAGACCCGCCGGCCTGCACGTCTTTTTCCTGCTCTACGGTGTCCTGCTTCACCGGTACTGCCTCCTCTGTTTCTATCCGTGGGAACAAGGGCTTGCCGCGCCTGGTTATCTGGCCCGGCCGCACGACCCCCCATTCGCCTGCGCTGTCCCATGAGTAGTGATCCAAGGGCTCGGGCATCCCTAGGGCGCTCCAAATAAGTGAAGGTGTGTTCACGAGGAACGGTCTCAGGACGGAGGCGGTAATCCTCAAGCACTCGCACAGGTAATTCAGGGTGGTGCCAAGCCTGGAGACATCTCCTTTCGCCAAGTCCCAGGGACTGACCTCATCGATGTATTTGTTAGCCTTGCCCACGACATCCATGATCCGCTCAAGGGCAGAAGAGAGGCGGAGGTGGTCCATCTCCTCCTCGACCGCTCCCTTAAGCGCAAGGCACCGTTCTTTGAACTCCTTGTCGACTGCTTCTTCCCTGCCCACCTCGGGAACCCTGGCGTCGCAGAACCTCCTCACCATTGTGAGCGTCCGGTACACGAGGTTACCCAAGTCATTGGCCAGGTCACTGTTTATCCTGGCGACCATGGCTTCCTCAGAATAGTCTCCGTCCGCCCCAAAAGGCACCTCCCGCAAGACAAAGTAACGCACGGCGTCCAGCGAGTACTTGCGCGTGAGCTCAATCGGGTCAACGACATTCCCCATGGTCTTCGACATTTTCTTGCCACCCAAATTGAGCCACCCGTGGGCGAAAACCTGCTTCGGAAGCGGAAGGTCAAGGGCCATGAGCAGGATGGGCCAGATCACGGCATGGAACCTCAAGATCTCTTTGCCTATGAGATGGACGTCGGCAGGCCACCACCTGTTGAACTCCTCCATGTTGAAAGGGTATCCCATGGCCGAGATGTAGTTGGTGAGGGCGTCAATCCAAACATAGACGACGCTCTGCGGATCAAAGGGTACGGGGATCCCCCACCTGAACGTCGTCCTGGATATGCACAGGTCCTCCAGTCCCATCTTCACGAACTGGACGACTTCGTTTCTCCTTGAGACCGGCTGGATGAAGTCAGGATGCTCATCGATATGCCGTAGAAGCCTGTCGGCGTACTTGGACAGGCGGAAGAAGTAGCTCTCCTCCTTCACCCTCTCGAGCGGCTTCCCGTGGTCAGGGCAAACCATGTTGGGAAAGGCGCGGGCTTGCGTCTCCGTGTAGAACGATTCGCAGCCTACGCAATACCAACTCTCGTAGTTTTTCTTATAGATGTCCTGATTGTCGTAGAGTTTCTTGAACACCCACTGGACGGTTCTCTCGTGCTCGTCGTCAGTGGTCCGGATGAACCCGTCATATGTAATATCCAGCACACGCCAGAGGTCTTTGATTTTGGCCACGATGCCGTCGACAAATTCCTTGGGTTCGAGTCCAAGCGATTCCGCTTTACGCTGGATCTTCAGTCCGTGTTCGTCGGTGCCCGTGAGGAAAAACACATCGAATCCTCTGAGCCGCTTGTACCTGGAGATGGCGTCGGCAGCCAGCGTCGTGTAGGAGTGTCCTATGTGCAGGTCGCCTGATGCGTAGTATATCGGCGTTGTTATATAATAAGTCTTGCTCAAGAGCGATGCCTCCTCAGAGGGATGCTTTTGGACATTCTAACATCCCAACCCTTATTAAGAAAGTTTCCCTGCGCATCCAAAAACCTCGTATTTTCCCTAAAATCTCTTGACGGTTTCTGGTACTTCTGGTATCTGTTCTATGATACCTGTTGTCGAAAGATGGAGAAACCGGCGGGAGGTGATTTTCTGGCATGATGAAATCAACGGGGGTCGTGAGAAAGGTCGATGAACTGGGCAGAGTCGTAATACCCATCGAACTCCGGAGGACGCTCGATATCGGCGAAAAGGACTCGCTCGAGATCTATGTTGACGGCGAGAGCATCATCCTCAAGAAGTACGAGCCTGCTTGCGTATTTTGCGGCAATGCGGCGGATGTCGAGATATACAAAGGAAGACGCGTCTGCAAGAATTGCCTGGAAGAACTCGCGAGGATTTCGAAGTAGACGCTCGACTCACCGCTTACGGTCAGACGGGCGATAGAGAAAGCGAAGAGCAGGTATCACCTTGAATAGTGTAAGGAGGCGCGGGTCACCGGCCTCCTCTTGATTTTACCGGTCGCTTTGCGGCTATCGCGTCAGCCGCTAGAGGGCACCCGCGACCGGTAGGTTACGCGCGCACCACCATAACCCATTCACCCAGGACCTTTTCCCGCGAAAGCCGCTCGGCCAACTGGGGGGCCTTCCCCCTGAGAACGCTTTCATGGACCTTAGTCATCTCATGGCAAAGACAGACCTCTGCCTCTGGAAACACGGAGGCTAGGTCCGAGACGGACTTGGCAAGCCGGTGAGGAGACTCGAAGAATACGGCTGTGATCCCGGGCTTCACCCAATCCTGGAAGAAGGACCGGCGCTCTCCCTTCTTTCGAGGGACAAACCCTCCAAAGACGAATTGGTCTCCGGAGAACCCGCTCAGCGAAAGGGCGGAGGTCACCGCAGACGGTCCGGGGATGACCTTGACGTCATGTCCGGCTGCCCGGGCAGCCTCGACAAGATGTGCTCCGGGGTCCGAGATGGACGGCATGCCTGCGTCCGAGACGTAGACCACCGACTTGCCCTGAGAGAGGGCGTCCAAAACGGCCTCCGCGCGGCCGCGCTCTACGTGCTTGTAGATGGAAACGACGGGTTTCTTGAGTCCCAGGTGCGACAAGAGCTTGAGGGTACGCCTGGTATCCTCACAGGCAACAAGGTCAGCGGCCGTCAGCACTTCGACCAGACGGAAAGTGACATCCTTCAGGTTGCCTATCGGAGTGCCGCAAACATAGAAGACTCCCCGGAGGTCGCCGTCGCTCACGCCTTTTTCTCCTCCACCTCTTCAACGGGGAACTCCTGGACCTTTCCCCCCTCGAGTTCCACGGATAACGAGGACTTGAGGGCATTCTGGGCTACCACCTTGCCCTCACCCTCAGGGGTAATGACCCTGGCTCCAACCGGAGGCAGCGAGCTCTTGGCATCCTCATAGTGCTCACATTCGAACCGCAGGCAGCACAAGAGCCTCCCACATGTCCCGGAAATCTTCGTGGGATTGAGCGACAGGTTTTGCTCCTTGGCCATCTTGATCGACACAGGCAGAAAGTCATTCAGGAAGCTCGCGCAGCACAGGGGCCTGCCGCAGGGACCTATGCCGCCCGTCAGCTTGGCCTGGTCTCTTACGCCGATTTGGCGGAGCTCCACACGGGTCCGGAGCGTCGAAGCCAAGTCCTTGACCAACTCCCTGAAGTCGACACGCCCGTCGGCGGTAAAGTAAAGGACGACCCGTGAGCCGTCGAAGGTGAGTTCGGCATCCACGAGGCGCATCTCGAGCCCGTGATCGGCGATCTTGGCTCTGGCAACCTCCATGGCTTCAAGGGCTTTCTCTTGGTTGGCTTCATGGGTGACCAAATCTTCTTCCGTCGCCAGACGGATCACTCTCTTGAGAGGCAGAACCAGGCGCTCGGAAGGCACATCCTTGGGTCCGAGCGCCACTGACCCAAGCTCAATCCCTCTTACTGTCTCGACCAGGACCCGGTCGTCCTCTTTAGCCACGACGTCGCCCGGGTCGAAGTAATAGATCTTGCCTCTATCTTTGAAACGAACTCCGACAACTACCGGCATATATGAACTCCCCTTAATGTCACCGTTGTCTCATGAAAACTCGCGTCACGAAAGCTCTCGTCTTAAGTCCATACAAAGGACGGTAAATACCAAAAACGCGTTGGCGTTCTTCGAAAGTCTTTCCTTGGCCCTCACGACCGCCTTGAGTGCCTCAAGGTGCGACGAGACCGGACCTTTCAGAGACCTGAGTCTCCTAACCAATTCTATCTCCAGGTCGTCGACAAAATCCAGGCGCTGGGAAAGATCGGCCTTCACATACTTCTGAGCCGTTTCCACAGGAGAGCCCGAGAGTATCTCGGCCAGCCTTTCCTCTCCTTTGAAGGACTTCCCTTCGCCCCCCAGTATCCTCATGGCACGCTCCAGGTTGCCGCCGGATAGCTCCGCCGCTTCCCGGGCCTTTTCGGGCCCTGCGCCCTCCTCTATCAAGAGCTCTCCCAGGGCTGACGGGCTCAAAGCTCTCACCGGCACCACCTGACACCTGGACAGTATCGTGTCCGGGATGGCGGACGGGTTGGATGTGGTCAAAAGGAATGTGACGTACGAAGGTGGTTCCTCAAGTATCTTGAGAAGAGCGTTTGAAGCCTCGATAGTCATGTCGTCTGCATCGGGAATGAGAAACACCTTGCGCGAGGATTGGTAGGGCTTGAGGAGCGCTTCCCGGAGCATCTCGTGGGATTTTCCAATCCTGATGCTGGTTCCTTCCTTCTCGGCCCGGTACAAGTCCGGATGGTCGCCGATCGCCATGAGGCGGCAAGACCTACATTCTCCACAGGCCCGCCCACCTTCCAGCGGAGAGTCACATAAGAGCACCGCGGCAAACCGCATGGCAATCAAGTCTTTGGGTGAGCCCTTTGGGCCTTTGAACAGGTAGGCATTGGAAACTCGCCCGGACGAGGCGGCGCGGGTGATGAGCCTCTGGGCCACTTCATTGCCGGGCAATACGTCGGAACGACCGGGTGATGACAACACACGCACCATCAGATCTTTAGGAATCTCTCCACGGGCACTATGAACACGGTAGCGCCGCCGACCGTGACTCCAATCGGGTAAGGGACGTACGATTCGCCGGGACCCATGGGCGTCACCGGAGTGACCAACTGCTCTCTAGCGCGGCAGGTCTTCTTGATGATTTCCAAAACGTTCTCGGTCTCTCCGTTTTCGACCCCAATCAGGATCGTTGAGTTGCCTTCCCTGAGAAAACCACCCGTAGACGCAAGCTTCGTGGCACTGTATCCGGCCTTGACCAGGCTTTCCATAAGCCTGGGAGCATCCTTGTCTTGGATTACCGCGATTATCAGTTTCACCGGGCGTCACCTCTCTGGAGCCTGTCTATGAACCTCACAATCACAGACATCACGGCTTTGAAGACTTCGTCTTCGGTCAATGACGCGTCAATGACGTGCATCCGTTCAGGATACCTGAGGGCGAGGTCCCTGTAGCCTTGTCTGACCCTCCGGTGGTACTCGTCGTCCCGCGATTCGATCTTGTCCTTCTGTTTCGGGCTAAGCCGAGCGTGAAAAACCTGAGGGTCGCTGAGATCAAGCACGAACGTGAGATCCGGAGTCAAGCCACCTGTCGAGATCCTGTTTATGGGTTCTATGTCAGGAATGGCGATTCCTCCCGCGTACCCCTGATAGACCGTGGTGGAATCGCAAAACCTTTCGGCCAGAACCACTCGCCCTTGGAGCAGCGCGGGACGGATCACCTGCGCGACAATCTCGGCCCGGGCTGCGGAATACATGAGCGTTTCGGCCAGGGGCGTCCTCTCGGGGCCGGCAGGGTCAAGGAGCACCCCTCGCACGACTTCCCCGAAAGGCGTCCCGCCCGGCTCACGTGTGGTCAAGACCTGAACGCCTCGTTCGCGGAGAGCCTCAGAGACTCGCTTTATCTGAGTCGACTTGCCCGACCCATCGCACCCCTCGAAAGTTATGAAGACGCCACGCAATATACCCTCATCTCACCTTCGCCGCCCATGAGGCCGCGCCCAAGCACATTGAACCCGGCTCTTCGAGCATTGACGATGTATTCCACAACCTCGGGGTCTATCCTCTCACCGGGGGTCAAGAGAGGAGAACCGGGCGGATAGATGACGATCGTATCCGCTGAGATCTTGCCGGCACACTGCTCTACCGGGACCGGCCGGGCAATGGAAAGGAAAGCGTCCCTTAGGGGCATCGCTCTCACCGGACGCGGCATGGCTCTGGTGAGAGAGGCCACCTCGACCGTTCCTTCACTGCGTGTCCCTTTACCTTGGGTGCCGGGGCCCTTATCCCTTATCGGGAACCGCTCAGCCAGGGCTCTGAAGGCCCTCTCTATGAGCGCGATATCCGAATCCCCATGAGCACCCGAAATGAGCATGAGCACGTAGTTGGGACCCGACATCTCCGGGACGATGTTGCACTCCCTGATCAAGAACTTCGCTGCTTCGGGTCCGGTAACCGAGAGACCGGTCAGCATGACCATGAGTTTTGAAGGGTCATGTTCCACATCTTTCGGCAGCGCGGCATCCTGTCCGAATCCGGCTACGGTCAACCCCGGGATGGACGAAAGGCGCCAAGCCAACTCCAGGGCCGTCTCAGTGCCTTTGTTGACCCACCGGCCACCGTCCTTGCCAAGCACCTCGATTGCCTGTTCAATCGAACTCATAAGTATATAGGAAGGAGAAGTTGTCTGAACTGCCCTGAGGGCCTCCTCCACAGCATCGGACAGTCCCGGAAAGCGAGACTCGGCCCCGGTACCCATGTGGAGCATGGCCGTCTGTGTGTACGCCACGGTGGTTTTGTGCAGTCCGTGGATGACAAGGTCGGCACCTGATCTGAGCGCAGGGCGCGGCAAACCTTTGCCGACGGCGAAGTGAGGGCCGTGAGCCTCATCGACGATAAGGATCATCCCTCTGGCGTGGACCTCTTCGGCTATCCGCGACATGTCTCTGGCGAAGCCGGAATAGGTCGGGTTTATGGCAAACACGGCCTTGGGCAAGGCCTCTCCTCGCCTCTCGATCTCATCGAGCGTAGCCTTCAGACAAGGCCAGTCCAGGGGCATGTGCACGCTGAAATCAGGGCTGTATTCGGGCCAGGCAAAGACCGGCTCCAGCCCCGAGATGACCATAGCCGAAACCAGCGACTTGTGCACGTTTCTGGGGAGGACAACGGTACCATCTCCGAGG
>CAZYFG010000006.1:27487-28666 GCA_964646835.1 uncultured Eubacteriales bacterium
AGCGACGCCTGGATTCCCGAAGTTGCGCCGTTCACCAAGAAATGGCTACGTTCCGATCCGAAAAGCGCTTCGGCACGCCTCTCCGATTCCCGGATGCATCCGGTCGGATAGTGCAGGTTATCCATGCCGGGCGCTTCAGTCATATCTATAGCCCGGACTTGGTCGAGAACGGTCTCCGCCCACTCAGGGGACCATTCAATGTGAGCAGTGCTATCGGGAAAGGCCCTCCGACCTTTGTGTCCCGGCATATGCAACCTTACCGGGTTGCGCCTTGCGTAGGAGCGTGCCGCTGCTATGATCCCGTTGTCCATCTCTCGCCGTCAGTGCCTCCTGGAATCTTGGTATCTTACCATCTTTATCCACACTTTTTGCCACTTATCCCCAGACTTGTCAACAGGTCGTGGCACCCTTCGACGCCCGTTGACGGCATAGCCTTGGTTCCATCGCTTAAAGGTACCATGCCCGGCAGTGCGTGTCGACTACCGGGAGAATTTGCTCTTACGCAGCGAAAGAAACATGGAGCGGGTGGGCTATAAGCCCATTTTCCAAGCTGTTTGTGTCACGGCCGGTTGTAAAATCCCCCACTAGGGTCGGATGAAAAATCCCCCACCTCCTCGAAGAAGGACTCCGGAACCACCCAAGTTTCGGAGGTGACATTCTTGCTGGGAGGCGGGGAAACTTTGGACATCAAACTCATGCACAGCCAAGGACTCAGCATCAGGGAGATCGCTAGGCGGACCGGCCGAGACCGGAAGACCATCGCCAAGTATCTCCAATGCCAAGAACTACCCAAGTACGGACCCAGACCACCGCGGCCGTCCAAACTGGACGACTACAAGGACTACCTTAAGGCCAGGATGGCCGAAGGCGTGTTCAACGCCAACCGCCTGCTTGCCGAGATCAAGGCTCTCGGGTACTCCGGCGGTAAAACAATTCTGAAGGACTTCCTAAAACCCTTCCGGCCTCTGCAAAAAGCCCAGGCCGTTTCGCGGTTTGAGACCAAGCCTGGAGAGCAGGCCCAAGTGGACTTCGGTGTGTTCAAGTACGAAGAGCAAGGCCGTGAGCGGAAGGTCTACGCCTTCGTCATGGTGATGAGCTACTCGAGGGCGATGTATGTGGAGTTCGTGGACAGGCAGGACACAGCTACACTGATACGGTGCCACATCCATGCCTTCGAGT
>CAZYFG010000007.1:0-8983 GCA_964646835.1 uncultured Eubacteriales bacterium
CCTCGGCCAGTGCCTCCAACCACTCGATCGGGACGTCCACTTCACCGGCAATCATGTCTCCCTCGACCATGAGTTGGGAGTGGAGGTCCTTCTCGCTTTCGAGCAGACGCGCCCGTTGCGATACCCGGGCCAGCTGCTCGGGAGCCGGGGGGATCATCTCCGTCCGGTCAAGGGCCTCCTGCACCGCGACGTGGATCCGGGGCGGTGTGGGATAGTAGTCATACACATTGGCCCCCTCCGTACGGTGCCTGAGCGGCAACGACATGGGCGAGGGCGAATCGAGACGCATCTCTAGGACCCGGATCCCACCCGAGCGGATCATGTTCAATATGAGTTCGGCGCCTGGGAGATCCCAGTAGTCCTCCAGGCACTCCCGGCGAGTCTCTCGTACCAGCGGGTGATCGTCATGCCGGACAAGGGAGTCAAGCATCTCGGCGCTGCGCAGGCGCTGAACCCACAGTGGTTGCCTGCCGCCTTTGCGGACGCCCATCATCAGCGCGCGGCCGGCGTTGTACCGGAAGGCCATGTTGAAGAGGGGCGTCGCGGGCAGCGCAGCCTCCAAGACGGGCCTTGCCGATTCGGGCAATATCGCGTGCAAGAGACCTTCCGGAAGAGGCCGGTCCTCATAGGGGAAGAGCAGGAAACCGTCATCGTCGACAACGTAGTTGATGTTCGCGTTCAAGAGCCGTTGGGCCGCTTCCGTGACAAGCACGGCCAGCGGTTCGTTGACGGGCCGGCCGAACACCGAATGCACCATCATCTGGTGAGTCCCGGTCTCGTCGCGGAGGTGCTCGATGATTATGGTGCGGTCATCCGGGAGGGCGCGGGTCACGGCAAGCTGGTTCTTGATGAAATCTTGCGCGCTCTCGGCGGCCCTTTCGTCGAGACCCAGTTGCGACAGCGCCTGGAGAAGCGACCCCGTCTTGTGAGCCCTATCCAGGCCTCTGAGGATCTCACCGTAAGCGAACCCGGTCTCAATACTGCGACCCCTGATCTCGCCTTTCCAGAAGGGCGGTCTGGCGCCCGTGGGGGACGATGGCCTGACTATCACGGTGTCTTTCCTTATGTCGGAGATCTGCCAGGCGAAGGAGCCCAGGAGGAACCTGTCCCCCTGCCGGGCCTCGAAGACGAACTCCTCGTCCAGTTCACCGAGCTTCACTCCGTCCTCGGTCCTCACGGCGTACAGGCCTTTGTCGGGTATGGTCCCGCCTGCCGAAACCGCGAGCATGCGGCTGTAGGCGTCTCCCTCGACCCTTTCGTGGATGCGGTCGTACAAGACCCTCGGCCGGACCGGGATATCGCGGTCGTGCTCGTAGTCGCCTGCCAGCATGCGGAGGACTGCTTTCACGTCCTCCTTGGTGACGTCGCGGAACGGGTAGGCGCGCGGTAGGATCTCCATGACCTCATCCACGGTATATCCGTTGTCTGTCGCCATCGAGACAAGGTGCTGTGCCAAGACATCAAGGCACAGCCTCGGGGGACGGCACTTCTCTATGCCGCCGCGCCTCACGACTTCGGCCGCGAGGCCGCTGTAGAGTCCCTCGGACGACGCCCGGGCGAATATCTTCATGACGCTGACCCTGTTCGGGTTGTGCCCCGACCGGCCGAGCCTCTGCATCGTGCCGGATATGGACCGCGGACAGCCCACTTGGAAGACCTGGTCTATCTCGCCCACGTCGATACCCAGTTCCATGGATGATGTGGCGCACAAGAGACGCAGGTCTCCCCTGCGCAATGCGTGTTCCACCTCAAGACGCTGCTCCTTGGATATGCTTCCGTGGTGGGTCCGGGCGAAGCCCTCGCCGCCCAGTTGATTGACGTAGTAGGCAAGCTTCTCGGCATAGGCCCGCCCATCCACAAAGGCGATCACGCTGCGCGCTTCCAGGCAATACCGGTACACCGATTCGGCGATCTCTTGCCAGGCGGCATCTTTTCGTGGCGCCTTGTCAAAGCTGGGACTGGTCACAACCAGCTCGATCTCCTTGTGCATCCTCGGTGCCGCGATGGTCACCGGATCCGGCGACAGCCACCGGGCCGCTTCCTCCAGAGGATCAACGGTCGCGGATAGCCCGATGCGCTGAAGCGGCTTGGGACAGAGATTGTCTAGCCGCGCGACAGACAGGGAGAGGTGCGCGCCACGCTTGGTGTCGATCATCGCGTGGACCTCATCAATGATGATCCAGCGGGCAGTGCGCAGCACGGACTGCCCTGACCTTCCGGTCAACATGAGGTAAAGCGACTCAGGGGTGGTGATCAATATGTGCGGTGGCGTCTTGGCCATCTTGCGTCGCTCACTCTGAGGGGTATCGCCCGTCCGGACTGCAACGGTGAGGCCTGTCTGCCCTTTCCCGATGAACGCCCCTGCCCCTGACTGGTCAGCTTCTCCCAGGATCCCTTCCAGCGGCCTTCGCAGGTTTTCCCGGATGTCGCCCGCCAGAGATCTGAGTGGCGACACATATACGAGGTAGAGTTCTTGTTTCAGAGTGCCCCGGCGCGCCATCTCAAGGAGGCGGTCTATGAAAACCAGGAAAGCGGACAGCGTCTTGCCCGTACCGGTCGGCGCGGACACCAGCGTATGGTCGCCCGAAGCAATGGCGGGCCAAGCCGCCTCCTGCACCGCGGTGGGCGTGCCGATGCAACGCTCAAACCAGCTCTTGGTATGCTGATGAAAGATGTCCAGAGAACCTATTGGCACCACCGTCCAGCTCCTGGCGCAATCATACTACCCAAACGTCTGTTTTGCCAGAGCACATGCGGGACGGCTCATCGCATGCTCGAAAGGAGCTCCTGGATCCGGCGTTTGCGTTTGCTTACCCCATCTTCCTCGAGAGCAAGCGCGTCCTGTAGGGCTTCTCTGAACTCCCTACCACGTATAAGCCCTGGGTGTTCTTCATTGAGATTGGCCAGCACATCTATGGAAGCCCACCGCACGAAACGTGCCCGGTCTCCAGTGAGAACCCTGAGAAGCAGGTCAAGCGCCTCGACTAGGGCCTAGCGGACGCTGTAACTGTCCTCAGGGACCAGGCGGGCCAAATAGGAATCCCACATAACGCACCTCCGCGACTACGCGACCGGCGTGAGTCAGCGCAGTTAATTCCGTCTATCTACTCCATTGATCCCACAAGTCCTCTGTGTGGGGTCTAGCGTCACTCTCTTTCCGACACTAGGCATGTTAGGGGCAAGCTAGTTGGCGGCATCCGCAAGTGCTCGCGGAGAGCTCAAGACCTAGAGCTCCTTGTCGGCAAGACCCCAGGCCAGGCAGCTGGAGATGACCACGGCGCCAAGTATCAGCGTGACACCCTGGAAGGCTATTTCCCCGAAGGTCCAAACGAGGCGTTCGCGCACGACGCTCCGTAAGGCGACAGCCTCCAGACCAAAGACGCCAATGGACATGACAGTGATCGCAGCGGCCTCAAAGATGTACCTAGTCACCATCTGCTCCTTCGACGCGCCGATCATCAGCAGGACCAGGTTTTCGCCTCGCCGTGACGACAGGCGGAGGTACAGGCTGTTAGTTACGGCAAAAACGGTGCTTACGAGTAGCGCTATGAGAAGCACCTGAACCGCACGGTTCACCAATGGGACAAACTCCCTCGTCGCTGCCTCCCGGGCGTAGTTGGGTGTCACGGTAACACCCTGAAACGCGGAGATTTTGCCTGTCACAGCCCTTATTGTCTCTTCGGTACGCTCGCTACAGAATACTAGCAGCGACCGAATTGGCTGGTCCTGCAAAAACCCTATTAACCCCCACGGAGTCCTCATCGTGTTCTTGAGCACTCCGACAACTCGATAGGTGGTGCTGGGGCCTGTGCCCATGCTCTCCCAGGCTTCAAAGGACTCACCCAATGACAGGCCGCAGACATCCAGGAAATCGCCGGCGGCCGCAACCTCGAAGGGTTCACGGGGCAACCGGCCCTCAACGACCAGTTCGTCCAATCCGATGCCCGGGTCGCTTGTGTCCACATACCGGCACTCCACCCAACCGCTCTGAATCCACCTTCTCTCAAGGCCCATGGGAGCCACGTGAGCGACTCCGTCCAGTGCGCTGATTTGGGCCGCCACATCCGCATCAATCTCGCCCTGCGAAGTCACGCCGATATCCTCAGGGCCACCCATCCGGAAGGCGCTCGAGACCGAAGCCTTGATCCCCAACATCGTCTTGGAATAGACCACAAGCATCAGCACCGCGGTGGCAACCAGGCAGGCAGCAACCGCGATCTGACGGCGCTCCCTCACAACTAGCTTGAACAGCGTTTTCTGGACCTCCACTAGCAGGCCTCCTCTCTGACTGTACCGGCCTTAAGAGTCAGCACACGATTGCCGTACTCCAAGAGAGCGAGGTTGTGGGTGGCAATGAGGGCACCGCAGCCTGAGGCATCCACGATCCTGCAGAGAAGACCCATGAACAGGCTGGCGTTCCTTTCGTCAAGGTTGCCGGTCGGCTCGTCAGCGAAGATGATGCTGGGAGAGTTAATGAGCGCGCGACAAATGGCAACACGCTGCTGTTCGCCTCGTGACAAAGTAGCCACATCCGCATTGATCTTCCCGAGGAGGTTAACCGCATCAAGCAATTCGCGGCACCGTGTCAAAGCCTCATGTTTCGGCTTTCCGGCCAGAAGGCTCGGGAGAATGACGTTCTCTTCGACCGTCAGTCCTGATACCAGGTTGAACTTCTGAAACACGTAACCGATGCGCTCTCGGCGCAGCTCGAGTAGGGTGGAGTAGCTTGCCCCACTGAGATCCACTCCGCAGAGCTTTACGGAACCGGAGTCTGCCTTTACAAGGCCGGCGGCTATATTCAGGATGGTGCTCTTCCCCGACCCTGAAGGTCCGACCAGAAACGTCCTGTCCCCAGGGCGAATGCTGAAGGTCGCGCCAGCTAGCACCGGGGTTCCTTCACCGTATGACTTGTGGACAGCACTCATCTCCAGGATCTCACTCATAGTCGTCCAAAGCCTCCAATTCGGGCAACCTTTTTATCGAAGAAACTGCTCTCAAGAAAGCAGCAAGACCCATCAACGCGACCGGGGCCAGTACAAAGGCGCTCAAGTCGGCAACGGAGAAAGACACCGTCCTCAAGACTGGGAACAAGAGTAGCCTAGACAAGAGCACCCCGGCAAGCGACCCGACAAACGCCGAGAGCGCCAATGGCAGCGCCACTACGGCAGCCGCTTGGGTCTTACCGACGCCCAACACCTGGAGAAGAATGATATCCTTAGCATCTGTCGATATGACGTATGCGGCAGTGGTTAGCGACATAATCGCGGCTACGGAGAGAATAGCCAGCCACAGGAAGTGTCCTGACTCCTCGATCGCGCTCAGCTCCGCTGTAACCCCGTACAGAATGCGTGAGCTTTCGAATACTTGCCATCCACCGCCTCCAGCCAGGTTGGCTAGTGCCGGCTCACTCAGGCTTGCATCCGAAGAGGCCCAGTTGACGTAGGCGTGACCGCCTGTGACACCCTGCAACCATTCGAGGCGACAGATGAGAGCATCAGGGCAAAAGACCTCATTCGTCACAGCCACGATGGTCACGTCAATCCATTGTCCGTTGCCAAAGTCCACATAGTTGATCCCCTCTTGAGGACGAGGAGCACCTATGAAGTTGGGTGAACCTTTGCCAGGCGCCACCATGGGCACAAAGGCTCTGACGCGAGTGCCCGGGGTCATTCTGTCACGAATCTCGGGACTCTGCGTGTTCAATATAACCTGGTTGGGCTCAAGCCGGTCGAACATGCTCTCGGACACGGAACCAGAGGAAAAAGAGGTTCTGCCCAGTATGCGCCACTTACTCTCGCTGCCGGTGCCGGTCGAGACCATGACGGGCAGGTTAAGCATCAGGCAGGAAACGTGCGGCAAATCCGTGACATCGTCCGGGGTAAACAACCCCCACGACCATGTTGCTACAATGCCGCTGGTTGAGTACTCAAAACCCGGTTCTTCAGGGGAGTGCAAGATCACGGTCCGGCCGCCGGTCCAACGCCGTAGGGGTTCCTGCGCTGCTTCCACAAGGCCGCGAATCCCATAGAAGCATCCGTTGACGATGAAGACGGACAAGGCGACAACCAGCGCCTGCAGAATGTAGACTTTTGCATTCTTCCTATACTGCCTACGAGACAGCATTCGCAAGAGGCGTCCGCTCGCCGGATTCACCAAGATACCTCCCGTTGCCCTTGTCAGTCCTAGGACAGAAAGGTTAGCATCGCATCCACCCATGTCTAAACCTGCCGGCGCGCTCTCTCAAGTTGCGTGCGGTCTGCCGGCTAGGCTGCCTCGAGAAATCTCCTGAGTAGCACCACAAGTCCTATCTCCCAGACGTGTGTGAGCGCCGTCACCCAGAACGCTTGGTTGCGTGAACGGTGCCTCCAAACGACGTAGGTGTACCCGAACACAAGGCCAGGTAGAAAAGCGGTAGCTACGGCAACCCGATGATGAAGATGCAGTGCCGAAAAGGCGAGCGCAGCACACACACATTGACCGGTCTTCCCAAGACCCGCCGCCGACACGACGCGAACGGGCAACCACTGTCCCAAGATGGTTTCGATAAGGGGAAAGACAACAAAAGCCATCATCACCGCCGGCATCTCAATGCCGAAAAACTCCTGGGAACGGAGTTCACGTGGAATCGTGTACGTGGCTGCCACAGGCAACCTGGCAACAACCGACACGAACCCCATGATCGCGGCAAACCAGAATGGGTTCAGCCTGTTCGCTTGGCTGACCATACTTCCGAGAACAATTCCACGCTGACCATCAGGCGACATAGTTGGGCCACCTCCGATAAACGATTGTCGAAAGCGACTCGCCGTCCATCTGCCGGGTAAAGATCGGTCAAAGGATGCCCTCTGGCTACCATACGTGTGCAGTCTCGGTTAGGTATGATTGCTTAAGCTAAAGTTTCCCATTGCTGTTGGGCTGTTGGGGTGTGGGTGGTTGGGCTGTACGGTTGTTAGGTGGTTGGCTAGGCCACTTGTCGCAGCACGTGCCCGAAGGAACACCGGACCCGTTTGTCGAACCCAAAACTGCACCACTTTCACGAAAGGGAGAGAAGCGATGATAGCGATCACCAATGCAAAGATTCATCCGGTAGATGCTCCCGTGATCGAAAACGGTTCCATCCTCATAGACTGCGGCAAGACCGTAAGACTGGGAGCCGCCATCGATATCCCGCCAGGGGCTGAAATCATTGACGCCGGCGGCCGTTCCGTTTTCCCCGGCTTCGTTGACGCCCACTGCCACGTCGGCATGTGGGAAAGCGCAATAGGCTTCGAGGGCGACGACGTAAACGAGATGACCGACCCCGTTACTCCTCATATGAGGGCAATCGACGGCTTCAACCCCCTCGACCAGACCGTGACAGAGGCTTGCCAGGCAGGTGTAACACTGGCAGCCACCGGCCCGGGCAGCGCCAACCCCATCGGTGGGACTTTCATGGCGATAAAGACCTACGGACACAGGGTAGACGACATGATCGTGAAGGACCCACTGGCCATGAAGATCGCCTTCGGGGAGAACCCCAAGAGAGTCTACAACGCCAAGAACAAGACGCCCATGACCAGGATGGGGACTGCCGCTATCTTGCGCGAGGCCCTCGGCAAAGCCGTGAGATACAAGGAGCAGATCGAGCGCGCAGGGGAAGATGCCTCGAAGCTGCCGGCCTACGACGCCAAGATGGAGGCCCTCCTCCCTGTCGTCAGAAAGGAAATCCCCCTGAAAGCCCACGCTCACAGGGCCGACGACATCTTCACCTCGATCAGGATCGCCAAGGAGTTCGGCCTCGACATAACCTTGGACCACTGCACCGAGGGTCACCTCATAGCGGAAGACCTGGCCAAGATCGGAGCCAAGGCGATCATCGGACCCTCATTCGGGCACAAGAGCAAATTCGAGCTCACCAACAAGACCTTCGAGACTCCTGGGATTCTCGCCAGGGCCGGAGTGAAGGTAGCCATCATGACCGACTCACCGGTCGTTCCGTTGTCGACACTGCCGCTCATGGCGGGGATGGCCGTTCAGGCGGGCATGGACAAGGAAGAGGCGCTCAAGGCCATCACGCTGAACGCCGCCGAAATCCTCGGTCTTCAGGACAGGGTCGGCAGCCTGACTCCCGGAAAGGATGCGGACCTCTGCATCTACGATGGCGACCCCATGGAGATCACAGGCAAGGCGTGGATGGTCATCATAGACGGCAAGGTAGTGTATAGGCAGTAGGGGTTTTGAGTCAGGTTTTGAGTCGGTTTTGAGTCAGATCTCCGGTCAGGTTCGAGTCAGGCAGCCCGTTCTCGTGCGCGGGCTGCCTCGTGTTTTGTGGCGGCCGCTACCAATCGGGGTTGAGCATCCCTTGCAGAATCTCCACGCATCGCCTCTTGGTCGATTCTTCCTTGCGGTAGTAGAGATATCTGCTAACGATACGAAATCCCCACGCCAGCGCAAAAATGCTTCGGACCAGATCCCCGTTCATCGCAACTTCAACACCGCTTCTTCTTGCGCCTCTGCAGTACCCCGCTATGATGCGCTTGCGAAAGCAGGGTAGAAGCGACACATCTCTGGACGCGTAGACGAAAGCTTCCATCAGTGCATCCACGGCGTCTTCGCCCATTCTGCCATACCCGGCACAGTCCCAGTCGATCAGGTAAACCTCCACTCCGTCCGGCGAGTTCTTGAATATGAGGTTGTCGTGGTGAACGTCACCCTGGCATAGGGTAAGCGGCAGGTTGTCGAATGAATCAAGCAGGGCACTCGCTCGCCCGGCATAGTCAAGTAGGGTGTTCCGAAGCTCCTCGGGGAAACCGTCGATCCCCGAGCCGAAAGGCTCCCTTACACGCCCCCACCAAAGGTCGAATCTGGAACGCGCGGCAGGATAACTTCGCAAGTAAGGCAAGTCCCGTTGTCCGTTGAGGTGGAATTCCGCTTGAAGCTCGCCTAGCTTCTCAGCGGCAAGCGCAAGTTCAGAGGCGTGCAGCTCCGTGCTGCCCGTCGCCCC
>CAZYFG010000007.1:8993-17683 GCA_964646835.1 uncultured Eubacteriales bacterium
GCGAGTTCTTGAATATGGGGTTGTCGTGGTGAACATCACCCTGGCATAGGGTAAGGCGATCCCAATTTCTTGGGCTTCTCTTACGACGTCCGAAAAAGCACCTTCCTCGTAGAGCACGTTCAGAGTCTTAAGGCGAGCCTTTGCCTTGAGAAGATAGCTTTGGGCTAGGGTCAGGTTATTCATATCTCGAACACCTCCCCTGCTTTGAGGTCCGGCTTCAGCACCCAGTGCCAGGCCCCTCCTCTTTTCACGCGTATTGAGCCCATCTGGGTGAGCTTGGCCTCCAGTTCCCGAAGATAGGTCGCAAAGAACGAACCGCGGTCAAACAGAATCCTAGAGTCGCTGACCATGTCAAGAAAGAGCAGCCCCCCGAGGGCCATCTCAGATTCGGTTCTGAAAACCGGGGACAGGCGCGTGGATACACCTTGGGCTTTGGCCTGCGCGAGGTCAGGTTCTAGAGCCCGCTCCGCATGTTCGAACTGCCTGACACGAGACATGCGCCCCGACGGCAAGGTCCTCGCTATCAAGAGCAGGTCAATGTCTGAACTGGGGGTGGGCGTACCCCTCCCTACTGAGCCAAAAACCACCAGACTCGTCAGATCTGCACCGTAGACGCTGATGGTTTCGTCAAGAAGACGTGAGAGCAAGGTGTCGAAAACCCCTCTCAGCGTGCTCTCTCTAGTCGTGGTCAAACGGTCCATCTGTTGCCTCCCCGGCAGTCTCTTCTCCCACATGTTACCACATGGGGGATACATCATGCAGACGGTGTCTCTCTGTACATCCGGTAGACCATGACAGTTGTATTGTCAGCATCGTCGGAGTAGTCCAAGTTCCCAACTACCAAGAGGTTTTCATTATACCCCAGGATCGTGATCCACGACCGTGGATTGTCGATGTCAGCAAGCAAGTGGGAGTCCTCCGGTCCGACCAACCGTACGACCCATTCGTCCTCGAGAGATAGGACGCCTACGACATGGTCGCCGTAGACCGGCTCAGTGCCGGCGAACTGCCAGAGACCCTCGCATACCTCCACTGGTTCTCCGCCTTTGGATGCATACCACAGCTTGGACCCCTGCAACGATGAGTCGACGAATATGGAGGCCACGAAATAGAGCCCCTTGCCCAAAGGATCCACGAACACCATGTCGATACTGGGGTCGTCATAACCCGGCAAAGCCTGAAGATCCGCTACTTGTACGGCCTCCGACTCACTCGAGACATCCACTAACATCGCGCTGTCATAGGACAGGGCGCCGGGGCGGGCGTCCGGTGGGAATCCCTGGCCGCCTCCAGCAGTCCTCGGGATGCCTGCCAGGAACCCGACGGTCTTGGAATTCCGGGCCCATCTGGCGTGGGCAAGGGTCTTTCCTGATACTTGGGCAGTCTTCTGGACCTGGCCATCGGGAGTCACGACGGTAAGGCTCGACGCCATGGGGAGCAGGCTGTCTTCGCCCTGAAAAACCACATAACGCTGCCAAAGCGGGAGTTCGGCTGCATTGGGCTTCTGACTGGCAGTATAGGCGAGGATGTAGTTGCCGTCGGGCGACCACTGGGGCAGGAAACTCTTGGTGGCTCCTGTGGGAAGAAGAGGACGTTCCTCCCCGGTGGTGATATCCAAGACATAGATGCCTTACGGTCCTCTTCGTGCAACTTATACACAGCATATTTGCCCGAGGGTGAGATCCCGATGCTGAAAGTCGAACCGAGTTCCTGCGGTATCTCGATGAAACTTCCCCATGGCTTCCAAGGGTCTATAGTAGTGAAGGGTGATGTGAATGGCCGAGAGATCCACTCTGGTTCTCCAAATCAGGGCGGCGCAGAAGGGCGACGGTGAAGCTTTTGCCAGCCTGGTCGAACCATTCGAAGCGCGGCTCTATCAGCTGGCCTTAGGCATCACCGGGAACAACGAGGACGCCGAAGACGCGTGGCAGAACGCCCTCCTAAGGGCATGGAAAAGCATAGGCCGGGTGAAAGACTCGGAAGCCTTCCGATCTTGGATTTCTAGAATCGTGGTGAACGAATGTCGCCGGGTCTTGCGGTCACGAACATCCAGGGGAGTATCTGGGGGCTGGCCCCGCGCGGTTTCCATACCGGACGGTGAGCATCAGATTGCGCTCGGTCTAGACGGGACCATTGACGGCGAAGCCATAGGGGCTACACAAGACGTCACCCATGAAGTCGTAGACCAAATGGCAATCCTCTCGCATCTGCAAGCTCTTCCTCAAGAACAGCGTGAGACACTGCTCCTTAGATTCTGGCTTGACATGCCGCTCCAGGAAGTGGCCAGGGCTACCAGTGTGCCTTTGTCGACAGCTAAGTCCCGGTTGTACAGAGGGCTTGAGTCGCTTGAACCACTACTCAAGCAGGAGGGATTCGGTCATGGCAGAAGTTCACGCTGACCTGGAAAGCTTGTTGGAACGACCGGTCAAGGACTTCCTATCGAAAGGGCTTTCCGGAGCAAGGCCCAGTGTGAGCGCAAGAGCCTTCTCTACGGACGCAAGGGTCCACTGGCGGAGGTCCTTTATACGGTGGCACCTGGTTGCGGTTGTATGTGCGTTAGCATGCGTTGTCGTCACTCTCCTCAGGGTTCCCTCCGTGAATCGAGCTTTCGCCTCGGTGCCTCTCCTAGGTGACGCGTATGCCTCCTTTCTCAAGCAGGTGAACCTCGATGCGGCCTACCAGGCTGGACTCCTGACCAGACTCGACAGGACTGTAACTAAGGACGGGCTGATTCTGACCGTCATCGATGCCGGCGTCGATGGAGACGAAATCGTGGCGTCCTATTCGGTCTCGCCTGCGGAAGAAGACCCCAACGGTATCTGGGCAAGAGTGGTCGGAGGAGAGATCATGCTCAGTGTCCGTGTCGTTGGCTTCGGAACCAGTGCCTTTGGGCAGATTCCTGACTCGGAAACAGATAGAGTCTACGGAACGGTCAGGGCCGAGAGACCTGGAGGGCTGCGGAGTCTCTTGTGGAATCTCATGGGAGCAAGAATCACGTTGTCTTTTGAGGCCCACGAGAGAGAACCCTATTTCGACCCTCCCTTCGACCAACAAGCCTGGAAAGCGGGTCGCCTTCTCCAAGCGTGGGAAATATCAGTTCCGGTTAGGGCAGTCGAGGTGGAACCCACAGTAATGTCCATCAATAAAGACCTCAGTGCGGGGAAGGACATCATCACCCTGGACCGGGTTATCCTCTCTCCATGGCGCACGGCAGTGGAGTACAGCGTCCGCAACGCTGATCCTGGGGATACTCCGAACAGGCAGTACTGGCAGCTGCTTGCGAACTGCCTATCCATAACAACGACCGATGGTAGATCCGCTTATCTCATCGGCGGTCCAGCACCTGAAGCTTGGGGCTTCGAGGAGGTTGGACGCGGCGAAGCCCATTTTGAGGCGTTGCCCGGGCAAGATCTGTCCATAGTTTTTAAGACACCCAGGTACGAGGAAAGAATTCTCCGGTTGCCTCTCGAGGAAGGCGCAACTATCTCCTGTCTTGACGGAAAGGGGACTCTGAAGGTCGAAACCATCAAGAGACTTGAGGGCGGTGTGGAAGTCACCCTCCGCCTTGAGTCTGACTTGACACTTCAGCATGCTGGGGTTCAGTTAGTAGACAACGAAGGAAAACCCGCGAAAAGGGGCCCCTTCGTGAGATACGGTAGATACGGTCGCGACAACACCGTTAGTGTCCCCTTTGTAACGGACCTGGACTCTGGGCCGTACCACTTGGAGGTAGACTGGCTGTTCGCCTTGGAGCCGCAAGGCACCGTGGTGTTCGAGGTGAAGGCATCAGGGGATACGGGCAGGTAACAGACCACAGTGCGGACACATCTGCCAGGAATTCGGGTGGGAACCGGTGAAGCATATAGCCCAACCAAGTAAGACCTACCGAGCAGATCGTCCCGGAAGGTCGTCATCCATAAAGCGAATCGATTGGAGTCCAAGAGAGGAGTCTATCAAGTATGTCAAAGAAGCTTCAGTTCATCTACTTCCTTAAGCTCGTGCCTCGCCTTCTGGACGAGAGCGCCTGGACCGATGAGGACTGGCGGATTGTCCAGCGTCACTTCGTCCGGCTGCAGAAGCTCACCAAAGAAGGCACGGTCATCCTCGCCGGAAGGACGCTCGACGCCGATCCCAAAGGCATCGTCATCCTTGAGGCGGATACTGAGGAAGAAGCCCGGAGGCTCATGGAGACCGATCCAACCGTGGCAGAAGGCATCATGACTGCCGAGCTGTTCCCATACAGCGTCGCACTGCTAAGAGGCGCCGTTGACTAGGAAACGCGGGAGCATGCGACCCTCCACCTGTGTTTGGAGTCCATCATAGAAGGTCGCTCCAGACGCAGGGTCTACCATCATCTTGGCTCTGACGCTTGACATATTCGATCCCTGTGGGAGCAACCTCGTTAGCGTCGCCTCCCAAGTGCTCAACACTAAAGTTGGCGAAAACAGCGGCAGCCGGGTCGCTTGCCTGCCCTGTTTAGCAGGATCTGCCTCAGCCTGAGTCGAATAAGGTGGTGCTACCCAGGCAAAATTGGACTCGAGTTCGGTCAAAGGTGTTCGGAGATCCGTGATTTGGGGTGGTGGAGATCCGTGTACCCAGTTCGATCTGTTCAGCGGGCCCTGGACCTACTAGATAGCCTATGTACTGCCGGCGAGATGGGCGTCACAGAGCTATCCGACGCGACCGGCCTCCACAAGAGCACAGTTCACCGGCTCTTGGCGACTCTGGAGACAGAGCAGATAGTGCGTCAGAACCCCTACAATGGCCGGTACAGGCTTGGACTGAAGCTGATGGTGCTGGGAGCAGCTGCCACGCGGAGCATAGAGATCCGGGCCATCGCTCACCCCCACCTCGAAAGGCTCGCCAAGGCGACCGAGTGCACCGTACACCTCGGCATCCTCGACCGGGATCATGTCCTGTATATCGATAAGATTGAGGCCGAGGGGTCTTTCCGGCTATACTCCCAAATCGGAAGGCAAGCTCCGCTTCACTGCACCGCCTTAGGAAAGTGCTTGACAGCGTACCTTCCTCGAGCGCAACAGAAGAGCCTCATCGGCAGCAAACCCCTCAAGCGATACACGAACCGCACGATAGTTGAGCCCGAGCAGCTACTGCAACACCTGAAACAGGTGGCGAAACAGGGATACGCTGTCGACGACGGGGAGCATGAGGATTTGGTCCATTGCTTTGGCGCACCGATCCTGGACGACTCGGGACAGGCTATCGCCGCGATCAGCGCGACGAGCTTAGGTCCTGCTCCACCACCTGCAACTAGAGAGAAGCTCATCAGCGAGGTTATGAAAGCCGCAGCCTCTATAGGGTGCGAATTCAAGCGTAATTGAGTTGTCTTGCACGGTGAGACAAGGTTGCCGCTGAATGAGACGCAGTCACAGGAATACCCGTTGCTCATAAGAGAAACTTGTCACGAGCACAGACTAGGTTAGCTAGTGCGAGGATCTCAGACGGAAACGGTATTAGGGGAGGTTTGCACTCGGTGTTGGAACATCTGTTTTCGCAATTGGACGTTGACCGCGTAACACGCCACGTCGAATGGTTGACCAATGAGACCCCATCAAGGATATCGGGGCTCGGCCAAGACAGAAAGGCTGCGGAGTACATCGTTCGCGAGCTCCGGGAATATGGGCTCGATGCGGGCATCTGGGAGTTCACTACCTACAACAGTGAGCCGGGCGAGGGAAGCCTCGAGGTAACGAGCCCGATTAGGACGGAGGTACCGTGCATACCCTGCGCTCACATCGCCGGAACGCCGCCCGAAGGACTTGAGGCCGAACTCGTTTATGTAGGGGCAGGCGGCGAGGACGATTACAGGTCCGTCGATGTGAAGGGCAAGTTCGTTCTGGCCGAAGTGTCTTATTCGCCCGCTACCCCGGAAAAGGCCCGCATAGCGTCGCACAACGGGGCAGCCGGCATGGTCCTCGTGAATTGGGGAACACAAGAAGAGGACGTCATCTGCATGCGCGCGCTGAAAGCGGTATGGGGGAATCCCACTACAAAGACCTTTGGCGAGATACCGCAAGTATGCGGGGTAACCATTTCCCGGCCGTGGGGCGAGCGTCTCAGGGATCTGTGCCTCAAGGAAAAAGTCACGGTGAAGATGTCCGTGTCTTCAATTAGGAAATGGGAAAAGCTGCCACAGCCCTACGGTCTTATCAAGGGAGCCGTCGAGCCCGAGAAGGTCGTGCTGGTAGCGGGTCATTTGGATGCCTGGGAACCGGGCGTCACCTGCAACGCGACCGGCGATGCAACCATGCTGGAGTTGGCCCGTGTTCTCGCGCAGAACAAAGCCCATCTACGTAGGAGCGTATGTTTTGCGTTCTTGAACGGGCATGAGATCGCCGAGGCAGCCGGTTCGACATGGCTTGTGGACACCTTCTGGCCGGAAATCAGCAAGAACTACGTAGCGTATATAAACATCGATTCCACAGGGATGAAGGGCACTTCACACTTCAAGGTGACCGTGTCGCGAGAGCTTTCGGGCATGGTAAAGAGCTTTACTGAAGAATTGCTGAAAGAGCCCATCGAGATCTCGTACCTGACTAGGACCGGTGATCAGTCTTTCTTCGGGGTGGGTGTACCGGCGATTGCGGGAAGGTACAGCTTCTCTGATGAGTACGTGAAGAGGACCCACGGAGCCACCCTGGGATGGTGGAACCACACCATAGAAGATACCTTGGACAAGTACGACCCCGAGGTAATGGTCGACGACATCAAGGTCCAGATGGGATGGATATGGAGACTGGCGACTGACCGCGTGCTTCCGTACAATTCGAAGCTACTCGTGGCGGATGCCGAACAGAAAATCAAAGCTCTCGCCGAGGAGTCCAAGAATGTGATTGATCTGAACCCCATCTTGGCAGAACTCAAACGCCTCGACACTGCAGTGAATAGGCTCTACTCCCTGGACGCTTCATCCCTGACAGACGAGCAAGCGGCTCTCCTCAATAAGGCTCAAATAGCTGTGAGCCGCTACATGACCAATGTCTTGTACACCAAGGCTGAACGCTTTGAGCAAGACAGCTACGGTCTCAGCATTCTTTCCAAGCCGATACCGGTTCTCTACCCAGTTATTGAACTGCAGAAGAAGGATCGGTCAAGCCAGGAGTACATGCTGCTGGAGACTGAGTTGCTGCGCGCCAGGAACCGCGTATGGGAAGCGGTGAACGGAGCTGCTGATGTCGTTGAATGCGCCCTGAGACTCCTTGAGTGCTGAGAGGAAGGGTCACGCTGTGAAGATAAAAGTCATCATTCCGAACTCGGGTATGGACAGAGAAACCCTGAACTCGAGGGAGAAGATGCTGAAGGCAGCCTGCCGGGACACCACTGTGGTATCGGTTGACTGCATCGAAAAGGGGCCTGAGTCGATAGAATCGGCCTATGATGAAGCCCTGGCAGTACCGGAAGTTCTAAGACTAGGAGTGCAAGCCGAAAAGGACGGGTTTGACGCTATTGTGGTCTACTGCGGTAGCGACCCGGGTGTTGATGCTCTGCGGGAGATGGTATGCATTCCGGTCGTGGCCCCCGGCAGAGCTTCGGTGTTCCTGGCATCTTACCTGTCTTCACGATTCTCCTACATCACGGTACTAGATCAGTCCATACCGCGGACCAGGGATCACATTCTGGAGATGGGGATAGAACCCCATCTCCTTGCCTCTGTTCGGAGCGTGGAAATACCGGTTTCGAACATGCGTGATGACATGGATTTCACGCTGCAGAAGCTTGCCGAGGCAGGACGCGCGGCTGTCGAGGAAGACGGTGCGGAATGCCTGGTCTTGGGTTGCCTGGGAATGGCGGGACTAGGGACCAGGCTGCAAGAGATGTTGAACATCCCGGTGATTGACCCGGCCTTTGCAGCAGTAGCCTTTGCCGAGATGTTGTGTGTTCTTGGCGTGAGCCACTCCAAAGACCGCTATCCGTTCCCACCGGACAAAGTGAGGATCTGAGCATCAGGCTGGTCCCGTGAGGACTGTCTCGATCAAGTAACCGGCCCAGGTTCATGGCTATGGTCTTCGTAGCCGGTATGGATCTGGCGCCGGTTCAATACTGCATTGTCGATTACTGCTTGAGTTGAGTCCTTGCCCGTGCGTCGGCCGGGTTCGTTTCGAAGTGCACAACTGGAGTTCAACTGGTCAAGAACATGCTGGCGATGAGAGCCTCTTATCGTGCCACTAATTCACGTCTGCTCCTCAGAGCATCCACCTGAGACCAATCCGGAAGTGCCTCGTAGTCACCCTCAACTGTCACTGCAAGCGCTCCGGCAGCGCAAGCGACGTCCAGGCACTCGGCATCCGTCATTCCGTTAAGCCAGGCCGCCAGGAATGCCCCCGTAAAGGCATCACCCGCCCCGATCGGGTCGACCACGCGAGCGCTGTAAGCCCCCTTCTTGTACTCCTGGCCACCCGCGAGCACATAAGCACCTTCCGAACCCATCGTGATGGCAATCTTCTCTGCTCCAGTCATATCCGCCAGTGCCTCGGCTGCTTCACGGACTGGTACAGAGGGTCGCCCCAACAACATCCTCGCTTCATCCAGACCAGGGAAGATCATATCTGCCTGGCGAGCAATTGATAGAAGGACGGGTCGTGCTTCGTCAATGGTCCAAAGCTTGAGGCGGATATTCGGGTCAAACGCTACCCAGACCGAGTTTTCCTTAGCTATTTCGAGAGCGGCAA
>CAZYFG010000007.1:17693-25264 GCA_964646835.1 uncultured Eubacteriales bacterium
GACTCACTCAGGGCGGGAGTAATGCCGCTAACGTATAACACTCTGGCAGATCCGATGTAGTCCTCATCCAAGTCCTCAGGCCTCATCTTGCTCGCTGCTGAACCTGCGCGGTAATAGTAGACGCGGGGTTCCTGGTTGCCCCGAAGTTCCTTGAAGAAAACGCCGGTCCGGGCTTCAGAGTCAAACACCACATGGCTGGTATCAACCCCTTCGCCCCGGATGGTTTTAAGCACATACTGCCCCAGCTCGTCATCTCCGAGTCTGCTGATCCAACCCGCTGTTACGCCCAGTCGAGCGGCTGCGATAGCAACGTTGGATTCGGCCCCTCCGATACTCCGTCTGAACATAGGTACCGAACTGAGAGGACCGCGGAACACGGGATTGAGAACAATCATGGTCTCACCGATAGTCACAAGTTCTGGCACATGCGAACCTCCAATACATCAGCAGATCTAGCACTTACTGGCAGTTGTTCTACAACCCGAGTCGGCGCCTGACAGCCCTTTCCATGCGCTCGAGGCCCTGTTTGATGGCCCTCTCCGAAGTCGCAAACGAAAGGCGAAGGTACCCTTCGCCGGCCTCGCCGAATCCGGACCCTGGGATGGTAACCACGCGGGCGTCCTTAAGCAAGAACATAGCAAGGGCTTCTGAAGACATGCCCGTACCCTTGATGTTCACAAAGGCGTAGAATGTTCCCTCAGGCATGCGGCAACTGAATCCAGGTATATGGTTAAGTCCCTGGACCATGAGTCTGCGTCGACGGGCGTACCGCTCGACCATGCGATCCACTTCGTCCCTGGGACCTGTCAGGGCAGCTACCGCAGCCGCTTGCGCGACGGAGGGGGCACACGAAGCGACGTGCTCCTGAAGCTTTACCATCTGGGTAATAATCTCCTTGGGCCCGAGAGCCCAGCCAACGCGCCACCCGCACATGGCGTATGTCTTTGACAAGCTGTTTATTGTGATTGTGCGGTCTCGCATCTCAGGTAAGGCGGCAATACTCGGAACACTGAGTCCATCGTACACGATGTTGTTGTAGACCTCGTCAGCGTAGACCAACAGGTCGTGTCGCCGGCAGACGTCAGATATCCCCACCAGCTCACGTTCTGTGAGGAGCCCGCCCGTCGGATTGGCCGGTGTGTTTATGAGAACCGCTCTGGTTTTCGACGTTAAGTGACTCTCTAGGATCTCACGGTTGAGTCTGAATCCATCTTCCTCTTTGACCGGCGCCAACACCGGTACGCCGCCCGCGAGAAGAACATGCGCGACGTAGTTGGGCCAGGCCGGTGCAGCAATGACCACTTCATCACCTGGTTCAAGAGTCACTTGCTGAGCCAGGAACAGGGCCTCCATAGCCCCTAACGAGACGATAACTTCCTGATGAGGAGAGTATTCAAGCCCCGTGCACTTCCCGAATTCCGACACAATCACTCGTCGCAGATTGATATCGCCTGCATTCGCGGTGTAGTGTGTAAACCCGGAGCATGCCGCCTCGGCACCTGCTCTGGCTATGTGCAGCGGTGTGGCGAAGTCGGGCTCCCCTATACCAAAGTTGATGACGTCCTGCATCTGCGATGCCAGGTTGAACATATAGCGGATCGGGGAATGCGGAATCGTCTGGGACTTGCTGTTTACCAGTTGCGGCATCTAGTCTCCACACCTTTCTGGTCTACACACCGGCTCGACGCGAACCCGTGCGTTGATGTTCAGGAAGACCCATGCTCAAGAACCCTCTAGTCCGAAAAGCCTTGTCGGGCAGCTTTCACCGCAGCCACGAACTCTTTGGCGCGCGTTGTGATCTCCGACCAATTCCGTTGGCGTACCGCCGAAGTAGGAACTAGGCTCCCCCCGGCGCACACTGCGACCGCGCCGGCACGCAGGTACTCTCCTGCATTGTGGGCATCCACCCCTCCTGTGGGCATGAGGCGGACCTGCGGAAACGGGCCTTTCATGTCGTTAAGATAATGCGGACCGAACACGTTGGCAGGAAAGACCTTTATGACGTCCGCACCCATCTCCCAAGCCTTAATGATCTCGGTCGGAGTCAGAGCACCGACAAACACAGGGATACTGTACCTCCGGCATGTCTCAATCACCGAACAGTTCAGTGACGGAGTAACTACAAACTCGGCGCCCGCAAGGATCGCTGCCCGCGCCGTTTCAGAATCGAGTACCGTACCGGCGCCTATAAGGGCAGATCCTGCAAACTCCTGAGTAGCTCGTTCAATGCTCTGCAGCGCGCTTCTATGAGAAAACGCAAACTCAACCAAGGGGATGCCGCCGTCGAGCAAAGCCTCCACTAGAGACAGCGCATCTCCTGAGTCTTCAATCCTTGCTACGGCAATGATTCCCGTGGAAGTCAATGGGGTCAGCCAATCCCTCATCATCGATTGCCTCCCGATCCCGTGACGGTTGTGATCTGCGAGCCTGATCACCTGGTTTTGCAGGACATAACTGTGTTTCAAAGTGGGTGAACCTTCAACATAGCGCTCAACAATCCCTTGGGAGTGGAACCGTGATGTGAAAACTTTGTTGCGCTCTACGGGAAACCTATGCTACTGACGGAAAAGTACCAGCCTACACAGACCATACCGAGGGGGTTAGATCTCGAGCCCTCTCTTGCTCGAGTTCCGAGCGCCCGGTGATATCCTCCAGGAAGATATTGCGCTCCAACATGGAAGTTCGCCATGTTGGAGCGCAATATCTTCTTCAACCCGTTACACAGATGGAGAATCTACTTGGCAGACTCTACCCCCTACTTCCTGTACCGGGAAATCGAGCTGCAGAACTTGTCACCATCGGGGATGAGTGACTGCGTCTCGTATACTATATCCGGGTTGTAGCCCTCGCGGAGGGCGATATCGACGTCGCAGTAAAGCCTGCCGATATCGAGAGCGTCTAGTTTCCTCCACACGTTGGCAAAAGTGCATTCATCAGTCTGGCTGTAGTATCCACCGTCGGGACGCTTCTGCAGGTTCGGCTCCCATCCGGCAACGATCGGCATGTCATAGTTCGGATGGAGGTTCTCAATCGTCAAAGGCAGTCCCTTGGCCTTCACTTTCTCGGCAATGGCCCTGCCGCGATGCAGGCCGAAGTTGCGGATAGCGGTCCTAATGATCTCCTTGCCGTTCTCCGGGCAAGCCTTCATAATCTCGGCCGTCAGATAGTAGTACAAGAGTGCCGTGAACTCCGACATAGACTTGACGGCGTCTTGCACTTCTTTGTTGACTCGGCTCTGTTCCTTATCAGCCACGATCAATTCCTCCCGTCATTTCCACACTTTTTCCGACTTCTCTGCTACGACATTCCTGACTTCGCGGGCTTTCACATCAAGTCCTGACGGTACTGCAGAAATCGCTGCCTACCACCACCGGCGGCTGGACTTGTTCAGCACCTCAGCTCCATCCTCTGTCACCAACACTTCGTCTTCTATACGAGCGCCGCCGACATCTGTGCGGTATATTCCGGGTTCTAGCGTGAGGACCATTCCAGGTTCCAGCGGTGTCTTGTCACCTTTGGCAAGCAACGGAGGCTCATCCGATCCAAGTCCTATTCCGTGCCCCAAATAGGTGCCCGCCCCACCGTATGCTACGGTGAAATTCTTCGCATATCCTGCTTTGAGAGCAATCTCTCCGGCTACCGCCTCCAAGTCTTCGGCCGCCATACCCGGCTTGATCGCCGCAACGGACTCTTCCAGCATGCGAAGTGTTAGTTCCAGGATCTCGCGCTGCTTATCCCCTACGCCGCCAACTACAGTCGAACGGCAGATGTCGATCATGTACCCGCCGTAAGAGCCGTTGATCTCCATGTGCACAAGGTCACCGGCCTCCATTACCCTGTCAGAGACCGCAGGATCCCAATAAGGTTCGTTAGACCGGACGGGGCCTGACTGGCAGGTGGCAAAGGCCCCCGCGACCCCGCGCTTCGCTAGCTCACCTACGATTAGTGACCCTAGCTCCCGCTCACTAACGCCCGGCCTAATCGCCTCTCGCACCAATTCCGCAACTTCGTCAGCGATTCGAGCCCCTTTACGGAGGAAAGACAGCTCATACTCGTTCTTCACGGCACGCATGTTGGCGACAATGTCATCAGCTTCTACCAGGCGCACACCCGGCGCAAGCCTGAGCAGGTCCTGGTAAAGAAGCAGAGTGATGACGTCCACTCCCACAATGCCTATGTTGCCTTCGGATAGGCCGTGCTTCCTTAGAGCAGTGGCAACCCCTCGCGAAAAGTGGGTGTCGCATATGATGTCCCCTACGTCAATTGGAGGAATATAGAATGGCGTGGTGCACACCAATGTGGGCTCAGCCCCTGCATCCGTTGGCAACAACAACGCGCCATAGCCACGGCCCCGATATCCGTAACGACTTACGTGGCCAGACAAATAGGGTTTGTTTCCGCACAGCCAACGTACATCATTTGCCCGGTCCGGCGCACGACCGACTACGAGAGTCGCGTCAAATCCACGAGTACTGGCAATGCGCTTTACCCGGTTTCGTCTCTCATGCATCTCATGTGCAAGCGCTTTCAGGTCCATTGTCTCTCCTCCTCATATCACCTGGTATCCACACAACGTAGCCATCAGGCCCAGGTCAAATCAAAGCTTGATTCGAACATCCATTGCGTCACGCAGCCCGTCACCCAGGAGATTAAACCCAAGCACTAGCAGCATGATGGCTATCCCGGGAAACAGGGATATATGGAACGCCACTTGCAGATGCCCACGACCTTCCGCCAGCATCTGCCCCCACTCAGCGATGGGCGGCCGCACGCCCAGGCCGAGAAATCCAAGACCTGAGGCAATCAACACGACATCTGCGATAAGAAGTGATGACTGGACGATGATGGGCGCCAGAATATTCGGGACAATGTACTTCCGTATAATACTCCCGGTACGTAGACCTATGGCCTTTGCGGCCTCAATGTACTCGGCATCAGCAATTTGCAGTGTGCAAGCACGAGCAAGCCTGAAGTAGCGCGGAATCATGGAGATGGCGATAGCGATCATGGTGCCCCTCAGCCCTGGCCCAACGATGGTCACAACAGCCAAGGCCGTCAAGATACTGGGAAACGTCATCATGATGTCGGCAATTCGTCCGAGGACTTGATCCATCATGCCGCCGGAATAACCACTGACCACACCGACCGTGCCTCCTATGGCCAGAGCTATGCCGACCACTGAGACCCCCAAGAGCAATGAGGTGCGGGTCCCGAAAATGATCCGGCTTATCAGGTCACGCCCTAAACTGTCCGTGCCCAACCAATGATCGGCTGAAGGTGGGTCACAGACCCGAGTCAGGTTCACCTTATCGGGGTTATATGGGGCAAGCACTGGAGCGAGCGCCGCTATGAGTAAGAACAGAACGATGATGGAAGCTCCCACAACGCCTGCTTTGTGACGGATAAACCGCGCGAACACGCCCCTTCGGCTTCGCTTCGAGGACACAGATTTCTTCTCAGCGCCCGGATTGGTTGGGTCTTGCGTCACTCCGTTGTGGCTATTCATCATTTCTCACCAGCTTCTAGTCGAATTCGCGGATCAATCATCCCCGACAACAGATCCGACACCAAGTTCACGACGATGAACCCGGACCCGGTCAACAACATGGCACCCTGCACCATTGGGTAGTCGCGGCGAAAGATCGAATCCACAAGCAGTTTGCCTATACCTGGCCACACAAAGACCGTCTCGGTCAGGACCGCGCCTCCCATAAGGATAGCGGCTTGTAGTCCAATGACTGTCACGATAGGTACCAGGGCGTTCTTCAGTGCGTGTAGGTACACTACCCTGTAGCCCTTGCATCCCTTAGCCCGAGCGGTGCGAATGTAGTCTTGCTGAATGACCTCCAGCATGCTTGAGCGGGTCATCCGCATGATTAGACCTGCTGAGTTCGCACCGACCGCCACGGCAGGCAATATCAGGTGGCTTACCGTGCCACTCCCTGTAGCAGGCAACCACCCAAGGGCAACAGCGAAGATCAGCTGAAGCACTAGACATACCCAGAAGATAGGGGCGGAAATCCCCGCCAGCGCAGTCACTGTGAGCAATAGGTCGCTGATGGAATTCCGGTGCAAGGCGGAGTAGACACCCAGAGGCAAGCCTATCAGCACAGCGATTGCGATTCCCGCCCCACATAGAGTCAACGTGTTCTTGAACCGCGAAAGCACCATCGTAAGGACGGGTTCGCGACTCACAATCGACCGTCCCCAATCTCCGCGAACGAGATTGCGGATCCACGTGATGTATTGGATATGGATGGGCCGATCCAATCCAAGCTCATGTGTCAGTCGTTCAATGTCTTCCTGTCTCGCTCCCACGCCGGCCAGAATCTGTACAGGATCACCTGGCACTAACTTAAGCATAAGGAAAATTAGGATCGAGCTCGCCAGTAGCGCCAATGCTGCTCCAAAGACTCTCCTAAGTAAGTACCTTTTCACAAGGTAGCCTCCTCTCTCCCAAATGCCGCCAGGTGATGCGCTGTGACTCGATTACGTGTCGGGCTCACGTTCATACCGGCAAAGGGCCCTGTATTGCGAACTTACTCCTTCCAGACCTCGTCGAAGAAGAGCAACTCTGTAGGCATCACCCTGAGACCATGAACGCTCTTCCTAAGTGCTGTGATCTGCGGATACACATAGAGCGGGACCCACGGTGCGTCTTCCATAATGGTCTTCTGCAGTTCCTCGGCCAGCTCCATTCTCGTCTCAGAGTCGACTTCCGCGCCGGCTGTCTCGATCAGGTTGTCGGTCTTCTCGTTCTTGTAGAACATGGTGTTCCACGCTTTAGGTGCCCATGAAGTCGAGTGGAAGATGTTCCCGGCGGGTAGCTGGAAGTCTGCTGTTCCGGACTCCCAACCCAGGAGGTACAACTGGGTCTCGTTTGTCTCAGGCGGATACCGCAGGATCTGCA
This sequence comes from uncultured Eubacteriales bacterium, assembly GCA_964646835.1. Classification (GTDB taxonomy): domain Bacteria; phylum Bacillota; class Sulfobacillia; order Fermentithermobacillales; family Fermentithermobacillaceae; genus UBA3951. Next base: position 24,604 of record CAZYFG010000007.1, read on the forward strand.
GATATGTCGCCCAGTCTACCGTCTCGATCTCCAGTTCGACTCCAACTTCCGCCAACTGAGCTTGGAAAGCAACCGCGGTTTCGCGGTCCATGAAGTACCGTCCCTGCGGGGTCTGTAGCTTGGCTTTGAAGCCGTTGGGATAGCCTGCTTCCGTCAATAGCTGCTTGGCCTTCTCAGGATTGTACTCGTACTTCCCTACGTCGGAGTATCCCCATGTTGCGGGTGCGAAAACGCTGTTCGCAGGCTCGCCCAAACCGGTCAGTATACCCGCAACCAGAGCTTCCTTGTCAACCGCGTAGTTCAGCGCTTGCCGAACCCGAATGTCATCGAAGGGCTCCGCAAGGGTATTGATCCCTATGTGTGCCACTCTCGTGCACTGATCGACCCGAACCTCAACGGCGGGAGACTCCTTGAACCGGCTAATCTGGTAAGCCGGCAGGTTTACGACAACGTCTGCCTCTCCCGCTTCGAGCATAGTAAGTCTGGTGGCATCTTCCGGCACCGTCTTGAAGATGATGCTGTCCAGGTATGCCGGCTCGCCCCAGTAGCCCTCATTGCGTACTACCGTAATGCTCTCTTCAGGAACGTAGGAGTCGAACTTGAATGGGCCTGTTCCCACGGGGTGCCATCCAATGTCGTTGTTGTACTGGTCTAGCGAGGC
>CAZYFG010000007.1:25369-25638 GCA_964646835.1 uncultured Eubacteriales bacterium
ATGGAACTTGACGCCCTTGCGGAGGTAGAAACGCCACGTGAGACCGTCCGGATCAGTTTCCCACCGTTCGGCCAATTGAGGCAGGTAATTGCCCTCTTCATCTCTGTAGACCAGAGACTCCATGATTGTCTTTCGTACCACTTGACCCTGTGTACCTACGGCATACCCCGGGTCGAGGCTGGTCACAGGTACACCGAAAGCTACGACGAGCGTACCGCCTTCTTTGGGCTCTGTGGACGACGGTCCACCGGAAACAGGCGGTTCCTGAG
>CAZYFG010000007.1:25701-27402 GCA_964646835.1 uncultured Eubacteriales bacterium
AAGCACAAGCACCAGCACCATGGCAAGTACGCCTAGAGAAGTAACCTTCCGATACTTTCTGGATGCCATTGACTCGTTCCCTCCTCACTAGTCACTCGAAGAAACACCTGATCCCCCTACTCACGGCGCACCTACGCCGTTGAGCGCAATAGTCGCGTAGACTTCTGCAGCGATGACGATCTGTTCCAGCGAGACCCACTCATCGGCCGCGTGGATGGGTCCCCCTGACGGACCAAAACACACTGAGGGGATCCCATGCTGACCCACTAGTAGATTCCCGTCGCACACACCCTTTCCGTATTGAGGATAGATAGTACGTCCAGTTGCCTTCTTAAATGCGGTCTGCAAGCCACTAATGATAGGATGGCTTTTCGGTATCTCCGCGGGCGGGTAGAAGGGTTCGCCTATCTCTATTACTGCTGTTCCCTGCCCTAGTGACTCCTCCCTTACCCGACGTACGGCGTCCACTAACACCTCCTCAGTCTCACCCGGTACTGTTTGCTTGCTTATGACGATTTCGCAAGTGTCGGGCACAGAGAGGGAATACTTCTCCGATCCACCCCTTATGGACAGAACTACATAGGGATGTGCGCCCAACTCTGGATGAGACAGCCCAGGTAGCTGCCTGAATCCGACGAGTAGATTGGCAGCCTCCTCGATCGCATTGACTCCTTCCCACGGCATTGACCCATGGGCTGTTTTCCCCTGGACCAAACACCTAAGTAGTGTCTTGCCAGGCCAGCCAACTACAATCTCATCAAAGTGAGGTTCGCAAAGGACACAGAAGTCTGCCTTGATGCCCTGACGTATGGCAAGCCGCGCTCCTCGTGAAAACCCTTCTTCGTCAGCAAAGAAGGCCACAACTATGTCTCCCGAAGGAGTGATCCGGGACTCCTTGATTGCCTGAAGCATTTCCAGGACTGCGCAGATGCCCCCCTTCATGTCCGCAGCACCCAAACCGTACAGCTTATCGCCATCTACCTGCAGATTTAGTGGGTCGTGGGTCCATCCGTTGACTATCGAGACCGTATCCAGGTGGCCGGAGAACATTGCGGTGTAGGCTGGATTTGGTACCGATAACCGCCCGATTACGTTGAAGGACGTATCTGAAACAGGTTGCTTCTCAACCTCAAAGCCACACGCGGCCAGCCTCTCCAGGATGTACTCTCCAACCTTGGCTTCATTGCAGCTTTCGCTATACCGGCGCACAAGGTTTCGGAGCGTATCCACACACCGGAGCGGGTCGATATGTCCAGTAAACTCCTTCATCAGATTTCCCCCTTGCTCGCAAGAGGCACAAGTTGTGGAGGTATGGACAACCACGTCGAACAACCGGCCTCGTTTGTCAGCGTGAGCTACGGGCATTCATACCCTCACACAAGCCACAAAGTGTCCCGGAGCCACTTCTCTCAACGGTATGGGACCGGCAGTGCATTCCTCAGTCACACTGGGACATCTGGGCGCAAACCGACAACCAGGCTTCGGGTTCACTGGGCTTGTGACTTCCCCTTTGATTACCGTTCTCTGAGGTCGATCCGTGAGGCGTGGGATAGGGATCGCCTCCAAGAGAGCCTTGGTATAGGGATGCTGCGGGTGCTGGAACAGCTCGTGCGTCGGTGCCGTTTCGACACACTGCCCAAGGTACATAACCATAATCTCCCGGGGGAGCCGTTCCTGTGATGGTGCCGTTAGGATTGAGAG
>CAZYFG010000008.1:0-4375 GCA_964646835.1 uncultured Eubacteriales bacterium
AGGTCGGTGATGGTCTGCCTCTTCTTGCGGGTCACCGGGATTTCCTCATCGGCGCCATCAAGACTGGGCGGCAAGAGGGCATCGTCAACGTACAGGAATGCGTTCTTCTCTTCTCCGATATCGATGAAGGCGGCCTGCATACCCGGGAGGACGTTCATCGCGCGCCCCAGGAATATGCTCCCGGCTGTCTTTTGGCTGCTGGGCCGCTCAACATAGAACTCAACAACGGCCCCGTCCTCCTTACCGGTCTTTCGAGATCTGCGAGACTTCCGCTTATCCGGCTTCTCGCCGGGCGGAGCCACGGTCTCCTCCTCCTCCGGCTCGGCGGCGGGCTCATCAGGATATCCTGAGGTTTCTGGGACCGATCCGAGGGTCTCTCCCTCCGGTTTGAGAGGAGCGCCTGTTAGGGGTTCCGAGTCGGGTTCCGGAGGATTCTGGGGTTCTGGGAGTTCCAGAGTCACGGCTTGGGTGGTGCTTTCACCTTCGGCGGCGCCCGCCTGCTCCTCAGTCAATTCCAGAGCGTGAGGCGCCGGCTCTCTCTTCTTTCGGGGGGAACGTCTCCGGGAATATCGCCTGGCCGGTCGCTTCTTCTTTGCGACCGGCTCTTCACTGTCACCGGGACTCCCTCCTGCGTGTTGCGGGCCGTGGGATTCTCCGGGTCCACGGTCCAAAGACTCCTGACCGGTCATGTCCAAGGACCGGTCCTTAGGCTTATCTAAAGAGTTATCCAAATATGATCTTCCTTCTGTCAATAATGGCCTCTCTGGGGTCAAACTCGAATCCGAATTCGCCCAGCGAGGAAATCACCCATTGCGGGCGGATGGTGCGTCCCTTGTCGTGGGCAATCACCATATCCAGGACCACACGACCGTCACCGGCCTCCTCGGGTTCTCCGGCCCCGAGCACGAATGGCCTTAGGTCAACTGTCTTTGACTCTTTGGGACGCTTTACTTCAAACGGTACTTGGGATGATCCCAAAAATGCTTCCAACGCGCGCTTGACGGCTTCCCGTTTCACCCCTTTCATGTCCACAGTGTAGGAGGACGCACGCACGCTCTCTTCAAACGGTGTTTCGTCACCTATGACCGGGTAGAGCTCGTGAAGGGCAAAGCCTTCCGGCAGCGCGCCGACAAGTCTTTGGGCAAGAGCCCGTATATCCGGTCGTCCTCCCAGGACCGCGTCAAAGTATTCCCGGAAACCTGCCACGCCGACGGGCAGCGGGGCATAGACCGATATCTTCGGCCTCGGTGAGAACCCTTGGGTCATCTCCACCGGCCACTTTGCCCGCGCGAGGGACAGCTGGATGCACCGTGCCACGTCCAGGTGCCCCAAAAACCTCACCTTGTCCCCCTTTTCATAGACGGCGCGGACTCTCATTTGTTCACCTTCCCGGTCGGCCATGGTCCTTCTTTTCCTCCTGCAAGACGGACCCGCACGTCGTAGTCCGGGCAAATGCCGCACCCGGTGCACCGGCCTTCCCGGCAATCTTCGGTCGTGAGGGCGTTGCGGGACTTCTCCCTCTCGCTCCAAAGGTACACCTTGCGGACTCCCGGGCTCAGGTGGTCCCACGAGAAACTTTCTTCTCTCGCCCGCTCCCTGTGGGCGTAGAACGCCGGGTCCACTCCGGCCTCGTTGAAGGCCTCACCCCATGCCTTGAGATTCACCCGGTCCGGCCACGCGTCAAACCTGCATCCCTTCCTGAACGCCGCCTCCAGGGCGGCGCCCAGCCTCCGGTCCCCCCTGGCGAAGACTGCCTCGAGGAGAGTGAGCTCCGCTTCGTGATAGCGAAACTCCAATCCGGGACCGCGGAGAGCGTGCTGAAGGAGTCGCTGCCTGCGCCTTAGTTCGTCGGGGACGATCGCGGGTTCCCACTGGAACGGCGTGTTTGGCTTGGGCACAAAGCCGGATACCGACACGACGACCGTCGGACGCTTGCCTCTATCCCGTCCGATCTGCCTCACCCGCGAGGCAAGGCGGGCAATATCCAGGACATCCTCGTCCATCTCGCCGGGCAGCCCAATCATGAAGTAGAGTTTTATGCGCGAATACCCGGCCGAGAACGCCCTGTCCGCCGCCTCCAGGATCTCCTCTTCGGTCACTCTCTTGTTGATGCTGTCCCTCATGCGCTGGGACCCGGCCTCGGGAGCGAGGGTGAGCCCGCTGGTCGACGAAGAACCGAGCATCTCGGCGAGGCCCACCGAAAAGGAATCCACGCGCAGAGAAGGCAGTGAGACTCTGGCGCCGCAGGGGTTCTCCCGAAGCAGGCGGCCTACCACCTCTTTGATGTGGCCGTAGTCTGCCGACGAGAGGGAAACCAGCGACACCTCGTCATACCCCGAGCGCTCCAGGATGTCCCGGGCCAGCCTATCCACGGTCTCCGGTTCTCGTTCTCTAACCGGCCTGTAGAGCATGCCTGCCTGACAGAACCGGCACCCTTGGCTGCACCCCCTGAAAATCTCGACCATCGCCCTATCGTGGATGGGCGGGATGAGCGGGATCAGCGGTCGGTCAGGGTAAGGTGCGTCTTCCAGGGACTCTAGAACTCGTCTCCGCACTACGGGCGGCGCCCTGAACCCGTCAAGGTCCTTAGGGACTGCCCGCACACCCCGTTCGTCATACACGACGTCGTACAACGAAGGGACGTAAACCCCGTCCACCCGGGAAAGCTCCTTCAGGAGCTCGGAACGTCCGCCGCCCGATTCCTTCCAACGAAGGTAGACCCGCACGATGTCGACTGCCAGTTCCTCTCCGTCTCCCAGGGCAAAAACATCCACGAAGTCCGCTAATGGTTCGGGCGCCATGGCGCAGGGGCCGCCGGCTATGACGAGGGGGTGGCACTCTTGCCTCTCTTCCGAGCGGAGAGGAATCCTACCCAGGTTCAGCATGGCGAGAACGTTGGTGTAGGTGAGCTCGTATTGCAGCGAAAAGCCGACGATGTCGAAACTCCCCAGTGGGGCCCTGCTTTCGACGGTGAAAAGGGGCCACCCTTCATCCCGCATGAGGTCCTCCATGTCCGTCCAGGGCATGTAGGCCCGTTCGCAAGCCACGAAATCCAGCGAGTTCAAGACGGAGTAGAGGATCTGGGACCCAAGGTGACTGGCCCCGACCTCATAAACGTCCGGAAAGGCCAGAGCAAAAGTAACAGGCATGGCCGCCAAATCCTTTCGGACGGCGCCAAGCTCGCCACCTACATATCTCGCAGGCTTCTCCACCTTGCCCAGCCTGCGTCTCAGATCGTCCCATGCCGGGCCCACAAACCTCTTGTTGTGCAATTAGTGCGGCCAATCCTCTCAAAGGCTCTTCCATAGGCATTATAACCTACCGTATACTCGGGGCACATGGAGGAAGTGAATTGCCCTACCCGGGGCGGTCCCTCTCCCAGATGTCCCTCATGCGAAGGTGGGTACCGCCGGTGCAGAAAGCCTCCAGTAGCCTTGTCTCTGTGACGCGCCCGAGAACCTTCATGTTCCTGCCTGCCACAAGTATCATGTGGTACCGCGAAGGCACGAGTTTGGTGACGACCTCAGCCACTGTCGCGTCGTGAGGGACCATTATCTCGCTGACGGGGATTGCCCGCCTCTGGCGGAGCCTCTCGCTGCGGTTCAGGATCTCCATGATGTTCTGCCCCGCGGCGCTTTCCCTTTCATCAACCGCACCCCAGATGATGATAGGTCCCGCCAGGGCCGGGAAGTACCAGTCAAACCCTGCAGCCAAGCCCAGGAGGCCGGTCACTGTCATGACGGACCCCGCCGTTAGCCCCCACGAAGCCATCGTACGGGAGGCCTGGACGTAACCTACCTTGAGGGCAAGTCTCGACCTCACCAGGCGGCCTCCGTCCAGCGGGAGACAAGGTACCATGTTCATGAGGAAAAGACCCAGGTTGACTTTGACCAAGAGGTCCAAGAGAGGGTACGTAGTTGGAGTCACAAGTGAGCCGGACTGCATGAGACCTCGTTGAAAGGCCGACGCCACTGATGCCAGGACACCGCTGTTCACTGGCCCGGCGAAGGCTACCAGACCGTCGCCTGAGGGCGTCAGTTGCCATGAACGTTCCAGTTTAGCCGAAGCGCCAAAAGGCCAGATATCCACTCTCGTGATCTCCGCCCCCATAAGCGAGGCAGCCAGGATGTGTCCCAGCTCGTGGAAGGCCAAGCTTCCCAGGAAGACCAAGAGATGAAGTCCAAAGCCGGATAGGGCAAGGACCAGTGCTGAAAGCAGGAATGTGATGTGGAAATAGAGGTGGGTGTTGCCCAGCCTTGCTACCCGGATGGACACCGCGTCCAATTCCTTTCGTGAACCTCCGCTCTAGGGGCCCTTGACCAAGGGCGGCAGGAGAGTCATTGGGTCAACCTCGATACCGTCCTTCCTGACCTCG
>CAZYFG010000008.1:4385-23863 GCA_964646835.1 uncultured Eubacteriales bacterium
GCTGTGAGCCTGTGGCGTTTCCGCTGTCTCCCACAGTGCCGATGTAATCACCCTGCCCCAACTTTTGGTTCTCCTGAACGAGGGCCGTATCAAGGTGGCCGTATACGGTCGAGACGCCCCCTCCGTGATCGATCTCCACGACCAACCCGTATTGGGGCGACTGGCGGACGCTCGCGACTACGCCGTCGAGAACCGTGGCTACTTTGGTGCCCTTGGGCGCGGCGACGTCAATGCCCTGGTGGAGGGACATCCCGGAAGCATCCGGATTAGGTCGCCAGCCGAAGTACGAGGTGACCTCGCCGAAAACCGGCCAAGCCAGTTCTTTGGGGGTACCCGTTACCGCCCTGGACCAGAAACTACGGAGGTCCAGCGAGGCAAGGCTCTTGAGCCTCTGGGGCAGACCCATGGCGAAGACCTTCACCTCTTCGAAAGTGATGTCTTCCGTGACCGCAGCTCTCGCGAAATCGGTCACGCGGAGGGCCAGACCCTTGTCGGCGTGGGACGCGCCTAGTATGAGGGCAAGTAGAAATAGGCAGATAATCGTCTCCTTGACCCACCTTGGAAGGGCCCTGATGGTATGCAGTTCTCGCTCGGCACCGCTCCGGATGTCTCTGCCGAGAGTCCTACCGGCACGGCCGATTACCCGCGTCCTCTCCCTAAGGTCGCTCCTCCAGGACATGGGCACCACCTCACTTAGTGAAAAGTTATTATGATGACAAGGAAGATATGATACTATTTGTAGACGACCTGCCCCGGCAGTAAACGAGGAGGCTCGCGCGATGCAGGAGGCCCCGAGAGTGATCGTGGGAGGCATTCAGTACACTCCACAAGACCCTCTCCCCTCCCCGATCATCGCGGTGTCTTACCCCACGAGGACTGAGGCCCAATGGGCTGCGAGACTGATACTCTCTTTTCAGAACGGCACCAGGCCGTTTGAGAGCGGGCCCCACATCTATGTGGGGGACACAAGAGTCAAGGTCCGCGTGCGCCCGGCAGGCGGCGAACTCCTTGTTCAGGTCTTTGCCTATGCGGAGCCGTCCCATCTGACCGCTTCGATCTATGCCGCGAGTCACGTCCAAAGAGATCTCTACAAAGCTTTCCGACGCCTCGTGGAGGTGCAAAAGACATACACGTTCACCGTCGCGGCAGGAGACGAGATCATGACGAAGGAACTTGATCTACTGAAATACACACTGGATGAGAAAGAGGTTGGTTTTTGAGTGACCGCCCGAGACAATGCCGTGCCCGACGAACAGGTCCTCTCGGTCCCTACCAAGGATTTGTACGACGCCGTTGGTGAGTGGCGGGGACTCCGCAAAGACTCCCCCGATATATGGCGCCTTCTGGCAAAGAAGAGTTCGTTCAGACCGCGGGCGGTCCTTGAGTCGAACCCGGCCATGAAACAGCTCATCTCCTACACCCTTTTCGTCTCGGACCGGCGGGTCTTTGTCATGAAGAGATTGGGAAGCCAAGGTGAGTCAAGGCTTCACGGACTATTGTCAATCGGCGTCGGAGGCCACATGAACCCGGCCAGAGAAATCCCGTGGCCGGGAAGGCGTAGGATAGCCGACTTGAAGGCCCTGACGGTTATCAACACCCAGCGCGAGATCAAGGAGGAAGTCTCTTTCGCGGGTAACCCTCCCATATCCATGCTGGGGTTTTTGAACGACGACAAGAACGCGGTAGGTCAGGTTCACTTGGGCCTTGTCACGGTCGTCCATCTGCCTGCACCCATTCTCGCTGTAAGGGAAACCGACAAGATGCTCGGGGCGTGGGTGGAGATGTCCAAACTGAGCCTCTTGGGCAAGTTCGAGTCGTGGTCTTCTCTGGTACTGGAAGGGATCAGCTAGCGAGGCCGGTCGGCGAGTATCCGCTAGCGAGGCTGTAGACGAAGGACGAAACACGAAGCCGGCGGGAAGACCCGCCGGCTCCTATGCTTCCAAGGCTACGGAGTGCTAGAGACTTATCTTCAGCCAATCCGTCAAAAGGAACGAGAGCCTACCAAGGAAGAGGGAAATACGTCCAGAAACGGTGTTGCCGAAGCTGGCCCCGAAGCCGATCATGAGGATCCATCTACCGGCCTGCGCGGCGTTGCGGAAGCCCTTGGACTTGCCTCCCACGGTCAGGAAGAAGTACATCATTGACGTCGCGAACATCAGGAAGAAGAGGATGTTCTCGAACTTACCAAGGTCCCTCACTGCATCAGCAATCTGAACACCGTACTGCCTCGGGAACAAGGAGAAGTAGTAGCCGAGCGCCCATCCTACGCTGATTGAGATGGGGTACCTAGTAATCCAGGCGTACCTCGCCGGGAGGAACCTGCAGTAGTACAGGATTCCCATTGCGAAGAAGATCCAGAACCACCACCAGCCTTTGCCTTGCACATGAGTGGTGATGTACGGAAGGAACGTATTGTGCCAACCGGTTGTCAACACGTGTGCAACCGCCAAAGGTATCATGGTGTGCTCGGCCAACCTGAAGAAAAAGTTCTCCTTATACAGGTAGCTGTAGCACGCCAAGGTGGCTAGCGCCGCAACCCAAATTTGGGCTCTAGACATTTAGTTTCACCTCGCTTTCCCTTTCAGGTGACGCTAGGCGCGCCTTTGCGTGTTACGCATCTTGAGCCTGTATCCGATGTTGCCAAGGATGACCAAGATGATGATGATCGAGTGACCCAGGGACTGGGCGTCCATGAGCTTGACGCCGAGACCCGGACGCTGAATCAGCTTCTCGTACTGCGCGGCGCCGGAGAGGCCGGGGATGATACCCTTGACCTGGCCGGACCGGAGCAGGTTGCTGGTTCCCGCTACCTGCACCGCCACGTCACCAACGTACAGCTGGTGATCCGGGAAGTACTGAGTGAAGGTGGGGATACCGGGGCTACCGGCTGAGAAGCAGATGACCCCCTTGACCGTTTCAGGAGTCCATTTCTTCACCCTCTGCAGAAGCGGGAGCTTGCTGAAGTCTGTCTTCTCCCAGTCAACGTTTCCGCAGGCTGCCCAGAAGTCGTCCTGCATGGACCTCCAGGTGGGACCACCGCCGGCTTTGTACCCAGGGAACACCCAGTCCTCGCCGTACTTGCAGGAGATCCCTTCGGCCTCGAGCTGGGCCGACAGAGCCTTCAGGGAGTTAAATGCCAGAGTAGAACCGGACTCCCACTGTGCCAAGCCTATTACCTTGACGCCCTTCATCATGCAGTGGGTAAACCAAGCCTTAAGCTGGGGACCCAGCTCGGAGTCCGAGCCGCCGCCGTAAGCGGCATCGAAGATGACGATGTCGCCGGGGTTCAAGCTCTCGATCCAGTTGTAGACCGGCATGGTAAGCTGCTGGTCGATGCTTAGGGGCAGACCGATAGGCTTCAGCACGGGGAATATCAAGGCTATGGCCATAATCAGATATACCAACTGGGGGTTTATCTGATCGAACCTTTCCATGAACTTCAACACTATTCCCTCCTTTCCACTCTCATGTGAGCGTCAGGCTACTCTTGACCAAGGTGACGCCTCTCGATGCCGAGGAGTATTCGGCTCTGAGTGGCCATGATTCCCAAGAAGATACCCAAAGTAATGGCCCTGTTGCCGGCGGCGTTGGGAACACGCAGGATCCAGTTCTTGATCCCGGCGAACCCGCCCAGCACCTTAGTCGGGCCCCAGATGACTTCACCAATAGGAACGTTGCCCAGCATCAGTATGAACGCCGAGAGCAGCATGATAGCGGCGTCAACGTTCCTGACACGGAAGGCTCTATAGGCCGCCGAAGCGATGTAGAAAGCAAGGAGCGAGAACATCGTGGCGTCCAGTGGGAGGTATATGGCGTTGTAAGGCCAAGCGTAGACCGGAGCCGTATGGTGGGTAAATAGCCCCATGAGGGACTGGTAGATCAGGATGGCCAGCAGGTATACACTGAACTGCCAGTGGGGTCTCTTCCTCCGGATGTTGTTGCTGTGAATCCGGATAAGGTTCAACGCTCCCAGGAAAAGGGCGCCACATGACATGAAGGTCATGGCCCACGACATCGTGTTCAGAAGCTTGTCACCGGATGCCAGCGTGTAGTTGTAGGCACCCTCAAAGGCCTCGAGGCAGAACCTGAAGGCGGCGAAGACCAAGCTTATGATGAACGGGACTTCCTTTCTCACCGACTGCACCTCCTTCCAAGATCAACTCGCGTGTCGGAGACGCTAGAAGTTGATGAATTTCGTGACAAAGTTGTTCTCCGGCGATAGCCACTGAACGATGCCGCCGAGAAGGATGATCACGTAAAGCGAAACACGGACTATGTCCTGAGCGACCACGGTACCCATGATGACCGGGTCCCTCGAGACATAGGCTGCGCCGGCGTAGAGCTCCTCACCAATCATGGTGTAGTCGCATGCGGCGACGAAGAACGGGATCTGAGCCGGTGAGCTGGCAGCGGCAACCTGGATGGCTCCTACGAGGTTCCCTGCCTCGGCGAGGATTAGGGACTCAGCGTAGAAGTAACCGACCAGGAACTGAGCCGCCGGCTTCTCACGTCCAATAAGACCTGCCACGCCCATTGCCCAAGCGAACTGGGAACCGGCGATGAACCTTACATCGTCGGGGTTGTAGGCGTCAGGCTTGCCGGCCTCCAAGTAGGCCTGCTTGACGATTTCCTGGTTCACGACGTTAACCAGGTAGTTGGCGTCGGTCGCGATGAACCTCGTGTCGTACTGGGCGCACTGCTTGGCGATGTACGCCAGGAACGACCAGTATGCGAACGTGGAGTCGTCACCGAGAGCGGTGCTGTAGTCGGTCATGTGGACCGGCTTGCCCATCTCGGTGGCGCGGCCGATGGCCTCCTCAAACGCCTCGATGCCGGGGATCTTACGGATCTCCGGGATCTTCTCACCCCTCTTGGCACGGTTGATCATCACATACACGAGGATGATCATGACAATGCTCACGAGCACTGAGAAGACCGTGTTGTTGACAGTGCGGAAAATGCCTAGCTTCGGCGGTACAGCTGCGGCTTCAGCAAGTAGAAACCTTAACACTCTGTTTCACCTCCTAACCGTGTGTACGAGCACGTGAACAGCATGAGGAAACACAAAGGAGGGCGAGGTTAGTTGTTGTGTCTAGGCTGAGTTCGTAAGTCCGGCTCCGGTGCGCCCTAAAAATCGTCCCGTGCCCTTGGTGCAATCATATTCGTCCTTGTATGCGTAAATCCTTCTCGTGTGGGTTTCGGGGAGGCTAAACTTTTATTGTATCCCATTGGCATGCTCCATCTCAACTGCAGAAGAAGCGGTCTTTTTGTCAGGCAACACAGAACGCCGTCGCCGGCAGACTGTTATAATTGCAGGTGGAAAGGGGACGCCGGAATGACACGAGGAGACGCGACGGTCATCGCGATAGCGCTGGGACTGGCTATCCTTGTATGGGCGGGGTTCAGCTTTTTCCCACGCGAAAGCGATGCTCTGTCCGCGGTGGTGCGGGTGGACGGAGAAGAGGTCCTCCGAGTAAGGATAGACGGTCCGGAACTGGAAGAGAAGGAAGTAGAGATCCTGTACGGGACCGCTACCTTGGAGTTCGGACAGGGCAAGGTGAGGATCCTTCCGCTTCCCACCCACATCTGCCCCAACGGCATATGCTGGAAGACGGGCTTTGTTTCCAGGCCGGGCCAGTCCATAGTGTGCGTGCCCAACCACACCACGGTCACCGTGGAAGGAACCGGAGGCGACGTAGACTCGATTGTCCGCTAGCCCTCTTCTCGCCTTCCTCTAGCCTTCTGTCTCTCCTGCCAAAGCCTCACGCAGTTTGTGGTTCCGGAGGAGGTACAGGAGAAGAGGATACCCGATCCCGTAACACGCCGCCCCTTGGCCTAGCGCGATATATAGCGCCACCGTGAGGTAAGGCAGCCCTGAGAGCGGCGCCACGTAGACCGACACCAGAAGAGCGTTCAAGATAACCGGGGGAAGCGGAGCCAAAAGGGGCCGGGGCATCCTCCTGGTGAGAAGGGCCGCCGCCAAACTCGCGAAAGCCCCCAGGGAAAGGTCCCACGGAAGAAACGGGCTGCCCAGGTTCGCCACAATGCACCCCAGGTACAACCCCCAAGGCGCCCAGGGAAACACGAAAGGCAAGACGGCAAGGGCTTCAGCGACCCTTATCTGAACGGGTCCGTATCCCAACGAGTTCAAGGGCGGCAAGACCGTAAGGAGAGCGTACACCGCCGCGAGTACAGAAACCCTTGCCAACTTCCTTGCGGACAATTGATGACCTACTTTCCTATATCCCTCCGGTAGAAGGCCCCCTCGAATCTTATGGACGATACCTTGCCGTACGCAAGTCGGAGGGCCTCCTCCAAAGAGGCAGCCAGCGCCGTGACGCCCAAGACCCTCCCGCCGGAAGTGACGAGGGCGCCGTTTTCAGTCTTTGTCCCCGCGTGGAAGACGATGACATCGCCGTCTCCAACGCTTGCGTCCAAACCGGATATCGGGAGCCCCTTCCGGTAAGCGCCGGGGTACCCCCCGGACGCCATGACGACAGTGGCGCAAGCCTCCTTCTTAACGGTAAGGGGACGGCCGTCGGAGAAGGAATCCACATAGCTGCGCAGTCTCCCCTCGGCGCACGCCAGCAACGCTCCCGCGAAATCACCGCCGAGCCTTGGCAGGACGCACTGGGTCTCGGGGTCGCCGAACCTCACGTTGAACTCCAGCACCTTGGGGCCGCTTTTGGTTATCATGAGACCGGCGTACAGAAGACCACGGTAGTCAATCCCTTCGGCTCTAAGCCCGGCAAGGGCCCGCTCCAGCACTTCCTCGCGGATGCGGTCTTCCAGTCCGGATTCCTGGCCGACCGGTTCCACGGGCGAGAAAGCTCCCATGCCGCCCGTCATGGGGCCGGTATCTCCCTCGCCTACCCGCTTATGGTCCCTGGCGAGAGGCAGGGGGATCAGATAGTCGCCGTCGGTGAGGGCCATGGCAGTGACTTCTTTGCCCTCGAGGAACTCCTGGAACACTATGCGACGGCCCGCTTGCCCGTGAGCCCCTTTGCTCATGTACTCGCGCACGGTAAGAAGGGCTTCCTCACGGTCTCTGGCGATGGTGACCCCCTTGCCCAAAGCCAGCCCGTCGGCTTTGATGACCCAAGGGCCAGGCGTCCTTCTTACATAGTCCAGCGCCGCGCCGCAAGTCTCGAAGCACTCGGACTCCGGGGGGGGATGCCATAGCGCCGGGCGAAGTCCATCCCGTACGCCTTGCTGGATTCCAACATGGCCCCCTGCTTGCCGGGTCCGAATACATTGATGCCGGCCTCTCTCAAGTAGTCGGCCATACCGTCCGCCAGGTAATTCTCAGGTCCTACCACAACGAGCCCAACGCTTTCCGCTCGGCAGAACCGGGCCAACTCGCCGTATCCTTCGGGCCTTAGGTCAAGAGACACAGCGACGCCCGCCATAGCCAGAACCCCGGGGTTCCCCGGAGCCACGAAAACCCGCTTCACAGAGGGGCTCTTGGCTATCCTCCAGGCCAGGGCGTGCTCTCTGCCACCCGGTCCGATTACCAGGGCGTTCATCCGGGTTCCCCCTTCGTCAGTGCAGGAAGTGTCGCTTGCCGCTTACCACCATGGCCATACTGTGGGCGTCCGCAACCGCGAGAGACTCGGCGTCCCGGATGGACCCTCCCGGGTGCACGATGGCCGATACCCCTGCCTTGGCGGCCTCAATCACGGAGTCGGGGAAGGGGAAGAACGCGTCCGAGGCCATGACGGACCCTCGGGCCTTTTCCTTTGCCCGTTCCACGGCGATCCTTACGCAGTCAACCCTGTTGGGTTGCCCGCCGCCGATGGCCACCGTCGCCCCATCCTTGGCCAGCACGATCGAGTTGGACTTCACGTGCTTGCAGACTGTCATAGCGAAGCGCAGATCCCTGATCTCTTGGTCTGTGGGCGATCTCTTGGAGACGACCTGCCAGTCTTCCTCCCTCGGCAAGAGAGTGTCCTGTTCCTGCACCAAAAGCCCGCCCAAGGCCGAGCGGACGGAGTACCGAGCCGGAGCCGATTTCGTTCCATCGAAGCTGAGAGGGGCTATTGGGATAATCCGGAGGTCTTTCTTCGCTCTAAGGACATCCAAGGCTTCCTCCGTGAAATGGGGGGCCATCAGGATCTCCAGGAAGACCTTTTTCATGGCCTCTGCCGCTTCTCTGTCCACCAGGCAGTTGAAAGCGACGACTCCTCCGAATATGGACACCGGGTCAGCCTCAAAGGCGCGCATGAACGCTTCGGCCGCCGTCTCCCCCACCGCCACACCACAGGGAGTGGCGTGTTTCACGGCCACGCAAGCAGGAGACGGCAAATCCCAAACCGTCCTGAGTGCGTTGTCCGCGTCGTGGATGTTGTTGTACGAAAGCTCTTTGCCCTGGATCTGCCGACCTTCCAGCGATGGAAGATCGCTTCCCAGGAGGGGTTCATAGAAAGCGGCCTTCTGATGAGGGTTCTCTCCGTATCTCAAAGCGAAGGTCTTCTTGTACCCGAAGGCCAACTCCTCCGGGAAATCCAAGGGCCATCCCTTCCACCGGGCGCCCAGGTGAGAAGCTATGGCCGCGTCGTATGTAGCCGTGTGGTTGAACACCTCGACTGCCAGTTGGCGCCTAGTGAGCTTGTCTACATCTCCTGTAAGGCGGAGTTGCCGAATGATCTCGTTGTACCTGAAGGGGTTGCATACGGCGATTACCCAGTTCCAATTCTTGGCCGAGGCGCGGAGCAGCGTTGGACCGCCTATGTCGATTTCCTCAGTCACTTCTTCGAGAGTGGCCGACGGCCGCGTTGCCACCTGCACGAAGGGATACAGGTTGCAGACCACCATGTCTACCGGTGCGATATCGTGGGACGCGAGTTCCGCCATGTGGGACGGATTGTCCCGCTTGGCCAAGATCCCGCCGTGGACTTTCGGGTGCAGGGTCTTGACCCGTCCACCGAGGATCTCGGGAAACCCCGTTAGATCCCATATCTCCCGGACGGACACTCCCCCATCCCGCAAGGCCCGAGCCGTACCGCCCGTCGAGATGATCTCCCATCCCATCTCGCTCAACTGGATCGCGAAATCCACCAAACCGGTCTTATCGGCCACGCTTATGATTGCCCGACGCATTGCCATGCACTACACCTCCGCTTCACTTCCGCTTCACTTAAGGATCCTGACCCGTCGTCCCTCCAAAGCTGTACGCCCCTCTGCGATGAGCGTGATGGCTTCCGGGAGAAGCCTGTGTTCCACCTCAAGTATCCTTGCAGACAAGGACTCAACGGTATCTCCTTCCTCGACCCGAACCGCTTCCTGCACGATGATGGGGCCGCCATCCAGGGACTCGTCCACGAAAAACACCGTGGCGCCGGTCACCTTTACGCCGTAAGCCAGTGCGTCGGCCTGGGCGTGAAGGCCCGGAAACGAAGGAAGGAGGGCAGGATGAATGTTGATGATGCGGTTCGGGAAAGCCCCGATGAGAATCTCGCCTGCCAAGCGGTCGTAGCCCGCACAGACCACAAGCTGAACGTCATGGTCTTCGAGCGCGCGGACCAAGTCCCGCTCGTAAGCCGGCCTGCAAGAAGGCCATTTGCCGTAGCTTGCGTGGGGCACGGTCAACGCGGGTACGCCTCGCTTTTCCGCTCGCTCCAAGGCGGGCACTCCAGGCCGGTTTGAGATAACCACCGCCACTTCGGCCGGAATCCGTCCCTCGGCGCACCCGTCCAGAATCGCCTGGAGGTTTGTCCCGCGACCGGAAACGAGAACCCCCAGCCTCAGTTTGGCGGAGCTCATGCCTTCACTACCTCTCCTATGAGATGGGACGTCACGCCGTTTTCCTTGAGCAAGGCCGCCATCTTGCCGGCGTCGGCAGGGGTCAAGACGATGACCATGCCGATGCCCATGTTGAAGACCCTGTACATCTCCTCATCTCCGAGGTTGCCGGTTCTCCGGATAATGTCGAAGATGGGGAGCACCGGCCATTTGCCGGTCATCTCGAACTCCATGCCTTGAGGCAGCACTCTTCGCACGTTGCCCGGTATCCCGCCTTCGGTGACATGCGCCATGCCCTTGGGTCGGACATGCTTCATGACCGCCACCAAGGCTTTAGAGTAGATGCGGGTAGGCTCCAGGAGCTCTTCGCCGAGAGTCCTGCCGAGCTCCGCCACGTGGTCCTCAAGCTTCATCTTGCCTTCCTCAAGCAGTACCCTGCGCGCGGTAGTGTAGCCGTTTGAATGGATGCCGGACGATTCGAGACCCAACACGACATCGCCCGGGAGGATCGTGGAGCCGTCAATTATCTTGTGTCTTTCGACTCCACCGACACAGAATCCGGCAAGGTCGTACTCTCCGTCGTCGTACATGGCAGGCATTGTTGCCGTCTCCCCTCCAAGCAGGGCACATCCTGCCATCCGACAACCCTCCGCTACCCCCTTCACTATCTCCTCGACAACACCGGGCCTCACTCTGCCCACTGCGATGTAATCCAAAAAGAAGAGCGGTTCTGCCCCGCAGGTCACCACATCATCCGCGTTCATGGCGACCAGGTCGATACCGACTGTGTCGTGCTTGTCCATGGCCTGGGCTATCTTCACTTTGGTTCCCACGCCGTCGGCTCCCGCGGCTAGGACCAGAGGTCCCTGTGATCCCAGGGCGGAGGGGTCAAAGAGCCCCGAGAACCCTCCGACTCCGGAGACTACTCCAGGGCGGTATGAACGGGACGCGATCTCAGCGATTCTCTCTACGTTCACGCCGGGCTTCTTGGAGTAGATCATTGATGGAAGCCTCCCTTGGGACATCCTTCCACGGGGACCGGGTAGTCGCCGGTGAAACAGGAGTAGCAGAACCCGTTCACGCGAGTGCCGAGTATCTCTTGCAGATCCTCAAGATCCAGGAACACCAGGCTGTCTGCGCCTATGGCCTTCCTGATCTCTTCCGTGGACATGGACGACGCGGCAAGCTCGCCTCTCGATGACGTATCTATGCCGTAAAAACAGGGGTACTTGTAAGGCGGCGAGCTGATCCTCACGTGGACTTCCTTGGCCCCTGCGCTCCGCAGGAGCCCCACGATGTACCTTGAGGTCGTGCCCCTCACGATGGAGTCGTCCACAAGCACGACCCTCTTCCCGCGCAATAGGCTTTTCAGAGGGTTCAGTTTGATCTTCACCGCGAGCTCGCGGAGCGACTGCTCCGGAGAGATGAACGTACGCCCGATGTACCGGTTTTTGACGAGCCCCGTCTCGTAAGGGATGCCCGCCTCCTCGGCGAAACCCGACGCCGCCGATAGCGATGAGTCGGGCACTCCGGTCACAAGGTCCGCCTCAACCGGTCCCTTGCGGGCCAGTTTCCGCCCCAGGTGTTTCCGGACCCTGTGAACGTTGACGTCATAGATGTCCGAATCGGGCCTGGCAAAGTAGATGAACTCGAAGACGCACAGGGCTTCCCTGTCGGACCTCTCGCCGAGCACCGAACGCAGAACCGGCCGGGTCTCCTCTCCCTCGACCCCGCACCGGACTTGAAGCACCTCTCCCGGATCGATCTCCCTCACGAACTCCGCTCCGACCGCGTCGAGCCCGCATGTCTCGGACGAAATGACGTAAGCCCCGTCGACCTCTCCGAGACAAAGGGGCCTAAATCCCCTTGGGTCCTTCGCGGCAATGAGGCCTCGAGGCGTGAGAGCCACGAGGGAGTAAGCTCCCTGCACCTCTCCGAGAGCCGACCTGAACGCGCCCAGCATGTCTTGCTCCACGGACTTGGCCAAGAGGTGCGGGATCACCTCACTATCTGAGGTCGTCTGGAATATGGAGCCTTCACGCTCAAGGTCTTTTCTAAGTAGCGCGGCATTGGTCAGGTTCCCGTTATGGGCCAGCGCCAGCTGGCCTCTCCACATCTTCACTAAGAGGGGCTGGGCATTCTCAATCCTGCTATCGCCTGTCGTGCTGTAGCGCACGTGACCCAGGGCCATATCTCCCTGCATGGATGCCACGCGCTCAGGCGGAAAGACCTCAGAGACCAGCCCCATGCCTTTCTGCACCCTAAGTCTTGGGCCTTGTCTCCAGGCGATACCGGCCGACTCCTGCCCACGGTGCTGCAGGGCGTACAAGCCGTAGTAACAAAGCTCAACCGCGCGCGGGTGTCCCGCTACGGCAAAAACGCCGCACTCTTCGTGGATCTCGCCACTCATCCCACTCAGCTCCAATCGGAAACGAGGTATGGTCTTGTCTCTATGCTCTTGGGTCTTTGTGACTACGTCCGGCGCCAGACAGGCAGGCCCTTTTCCTCTAAGAGACCGGATTTTTCCTTTACTTGAACTGCCATTTCCTCGCGGAAAGCCTGCATACGGGCCTTCAAGCCGGGGTCGGAAGTGGCCAGGATCCGCACGGCCAAGAGCGCGGCGTTTCTCGCCGAATCAATACCTACTCCGGCCACGGGAACACCGGGCGGCATGTCGGTTACGGAGAGAAGGGCGTCAACGCCGTTCACCGGCCCGCCGCCCAGCGGAAGACCGATTACGGGGATGTCCACCACCGCGGCGAGGGCCCCGGGAAGCGCGGCCGCCAAACCCGCCGCCGCTATGATGACTTTGACTCCCCGGTCGTTTGCGCTTTGAGCATACTCCGAAACCAGGTCCGGGGTGCGGTGGGCGGAGATGATGGCCACGTCATATGGGACTCCGAACTCCCGAAGAGCGTCAAACACCGGTTTGACCTTATCCAGGTCCGACACGCTTCCAATGACTACTCCCACCAGGGGTGTCCGGCCGGTCCCTTCCCGGTTGGCGTTCATGAAATCCTCACCCCTCGCTCCCGGTGGAGTCGCTCCCTGCGGAGTTGTTCGCGTTGCCGGCGGTGCCTTCGATCTCCTGAACCACGCCGACATAAGGCAGGCCCCTGTACCTTTCCTGGTAGTCCAGGCCGTAGCCAACCACAAAGGCGTTAGGGATGATGAAACCGTAGTAGTCAAGACCGATCCTCACCCTGCGCCTGGCGGGCTTATCCAAGAGAGCGCAGACTTTGAGGCTGGCAGGCTGGCGAGCCCGCAAGGTGTCCACCAGGTATCTCAGGGTAAGGCCGGTATCGACGATGTCTTCAACCAAGAGCACATGGCGACCGGCAGGGCTGTGCTCCAAATCCTTCGTTATTCTCACTTCGCCCGACGACTGGGTCGACGCTCCGTAGCTGGAAGTTCCCATGAAGTCAACTGCGGTCTCGGGACCCAAGTGCCTCAAGAGGTCGGCGAGGAACATGAAGCTGCCCTTTAGGACGCCGATGAGGAGCAGGTCTCTTCCTGCGTAATCTCGGGATATCTCTTGAGCCAGCTCTTTTATGCGCTTTTCCAGCTCTACTTGGCTTATGAGGACGTTTACCTTTTCGCGGGACTCTGCCATGGGTTACACCTCGCCAGATGTTCTTCTAGGTTCAACTTATCACTACAATTCGGTAGACGCAAGAAGTATCTCAACAACGGTTAAATTGTGTAACAATTTAAGTCCTGTTACTGAAGGGGCTTGCCTGCGTATCATAGGAGTGTGCTACACAAGCGTGTGTTCCGGACTCACACCGAAGCAATAAGCAATCGGGAGGACCATACCATGAACAAGAGACTCTATCGCTCGCGGACCAAGAAGATGATCGCGGGTGTATGCGGAGGCATCGCCGAATACTTCGACGTAGACGAGACAATAATCAGGCTCGGCGTCGCCTTCCTCACGGTGATGACCGCCATCTTCCCCGGAATCCTCCTCTATTTCATGGCTGCCGTGATCATGCCTGAGAACCCTGCATGAGGCGCCAAATGTGACCGGTGCCGGACGGACGTTCTTCGTCCCGCACGGCACCGGTCTATCATCTGCTCGTATTCCGTGGTTTTGCTTACCGCAAGGCACCTGTCACGCCGTACGTGTTTCCTTGAAGACCTCCAGATTCGCCTCTGCTATGCGCACCGCGTGGCCGTCGTCAAGCCTTACCAAGGCCACTTCCATGCGTGAACCGGACTCGACTTCCTGAGGGTCTTTCGGGAGCTCCTGAACCACGCCCCACATCCCGAAGTAGGGACGCCTAACGCACCTCACTCGGTCACCGGGTGACAGGTTGGTTATGATCGGGCGGTCGGGCACCGGTTCCCCATCGCCGGGCCAGGGCGCCGTAGAGGAATCGGGTTCCAGAACTCCGTCGCTCACGAGGACCTGAGGCCTCACGGCTCCCGCCCTAATGTGAGTCGTCCCGTCTATGGAAGCGGTTTTCCCCGCTCGTTGGGCCAAGAGGCTCCAGGCTTTCTCGTTCATGGGCATGGGCCCGAACCCTTCCATCACGATGATGGTGAGCTCGGTGTCCTCCTGGCCCGTAATGCCTACCACCACTTCCTTGCCTAGGAACTGGACCAGGTCCAGGTTGTTGATGCCTCCGGTAATGATGCCGCGGACGCCGATCATGCGTGCCTTCTTCAGCGCCTCAAGCGAGACGGACCGCCCCGCGACAAGGACTTTGCCCTTGTGGGAGACGTCCACTCCGGCTTCGTCCAGGTCGCCCTGAGGGCTGTCTGCGGCCAACACGATCTCGCCAAAGCGCTCGCCTCCAACACCGAAGACTCCCTCGATGTACGAACCGGTAGCCTCGACGACGGCTCCCACTTCCGGCAGGATCTCCGTCACCACGCCAGGCAAGTGGGCCTTCACCTGGCTGGGTTTCACGGGTCGCACTATGGTTATGGTGCCGGTCTTGGGACAGATCCTCTCGACAACGCCGGCCATCGGCGAGTATACGTAGTCTGCTTGCCCAATGTTCATCGCGGACGCCAAGACCTGTCCCGCTGTGACGTGGTCTCCTTCGTTGACCGTCGTGTACATCCTGATAGTCCACGGCCAGATGGACAGCTTGGACGCCACAGCCACCATGGACACGGGCGCGGCAGAGCGGGGATCTTCACGAATGACCATCCGCCTCTGGGTCTTTGAGATGTACTCGATTGTCCCGTCGCAAGGAGAGTAGATGTACCTCGCAGGTTCCCAGAAACGCCTCTGATACGACCCGAGAAGCTCTCCCCCGGTCACTTTGTCGCCCATCTTCTTGGTCAGAATCTTGTCGAGGTCTTCGGGGGTAAGCCTCATGCCCAGTTCCGCGGTCAGGTCAATGACCCTGGGGCTACCCGGAACTAGGTCCGTCTTGGCTATGATGTCATCAGGTCCAACGACTTGCCCGGTTGAGACCAAGACCTCGCCGGGCACGGCCAACTTCCGTGTCTTCTTGAGAAAGGCCTTTTCCAATACCCTTACGTTTGAGCTGATGGCCACCTCAGCTCACCTCCTTAATCTGAGGAAGCCGCGAAGGCTCGTTCCCGCCATCGGGATACGCCTCAAGGGCCCGGTGCCACCTCTTGACCTTCTCGATCCTGGCCTTCGCGTCGTGTGGCATCTCAAGGGGCCTTTGCCTTCCATCCAAGATGAGGAGCGACATGCCGTCTTTGACCCTAACCTGGACCGGTTTCCCCGGGCCATTCCCCACGTCGTAGTCCCTCTTAGGGAGGACCTCCACCTCGCAACCGCCGCCGGGCACCTTGAGCACGGTCATCTCGCCAGCCATTACGTAACGGGTCTCACCCGCGTAGGTTACTCCCGCGAGAACCGTTCCTTCCTTGGCGGGAGAAGGGCCGACCGGCGCTATCACCGTCCCGACGGGGACCAGGGCCTCACGACTCAGGAGATCGCCGATGGCTTCGCCGGCAGTCTCCTTCGCGGTGTCCATGAGCACCCCGAGATGCGGGAGCAAGAACTGATTGTCTACCCAGAGCTCGGTCACTCCTTCCGGTTGGAAGGCGTTCACCATTATGAGGGCCGCTTGGCTGGAACGCGGCGCGTGGGAAAGGACTCCTCCGGACCCGATGATGGCCCCTATCTCCATCATCCGCACCAGGGTCTCGCCCGTGGCGGTTTGGAAGAAGATATCGCTCACCGTCCGTCTCTGCCGTACGCCCTTGAGGCCCCGAATGAGGGACTTGTGGTGCTCGAGAGAAAGCCTAAGGGCCTCCGTCGCCACCGCTTGCTCCAGCATCAGGTCTTCGAGCGTCTGGGGCAGGGTGGTAGGCCTCACCATCTTGTTGAATTGCCAGTTACGGACGAAGTTCTCGTCATATTCCCACGGAAGCCACCTAAGAATGGACTCCGGTTTCGCCTCGGCAAGCACGTTGGCCATGCTGTAAGACATCCCCAGGTTGGCCGAAACCGTGCGGTGCAACCGGCCATCGAGTACTGAGAAGACGTCGGTAGTGGCGCCTCCGATGTCGGCTCCCAGGACGTTCGTCCCGAAGGAGGCTGCCACGTGTTGAAGGGCCTGGCCTACCGCGACGGGAGTAGGCCTCACCGCGCCGCTTGCCCAACTGACGAGTGTCCCGTATCCGGGTGCCCTCATCATCACGTGCTCCAAGAAGATGCGGCTGATCTCTCCCCGCGCCGGGCCAAGGATTTCGCTCTCGAGAACGGGTCTAATGTTGTCCGTGTACGTGATGTCATTGGTCTCGCGCAGCACGTCGTCCACCATCTCTCTGGCTTGGACGTTGCCGGCGTAGATGACCGGGATTCGGAAATCCTGACCGAACCTGGGTTCCGGCCGGGCCAAAGAGATGTACTCGGCTATAGCCGCCACATCGCTGACATTGCCGCCGTCAGTCCCTCCCGTGAGGAGTATCATGTCGGGCCGCATGGCCTTTATAGCCTCAAGACGTTCAATGAGAGTGCGTTTGTCGTCCAAAGACACCACATCCGACACGACGGCCCCGGCTCCCAGGGCCGCCCGGTGGGCCGACTCCGCCGTCATGGTCCCCACAAGTCCCGTCACCATCATCTGCAGCCCGCCTCCGGCGCTGGAGGTCGCCACAAAGAGATCGGCCCCGTCATCTCCCGACATGGGCACCAAGAGCCGCATGCCGTCCAGGAGCTTGACCCCGGTCCGCCTCTCGAGCTTGCTTAGGGCGTTACGGAGACCGATCATCACATCCAAGTCGGGAGCCTCAACCGTGGTAGGCGCCACCATCTTTCCGGCCAGTCTCCAACCTCCGGAATCCTTCACGAAAAGCGTCGCTTTCGTGGTCGTGCTGCCTACATCGGCCGCCAAGATCCTCTTCATCCATCTCCCTCCCATCAATCAGAATCCGGCAATCAAAATCCAGTCAATCAGAATCCGCCGCAAAGGCCACATTTCGCGCACGACGGGTTTGAAAACGCGTAGACCGGCCGCATAAGCAGGAGTTGGGCGCAGCTCGCGTTCCTCACCAGCCGGATTGGAAGGTACACACCTAACGCCAGAGACAAGACACCGAAAAGGATTGACACCACAAAACACCACGGACTGACCGCCTGCGCCCCCAGGTAGAAAGAAGTCATCACCAAACCGCCCGCGATTCCGGCAGGAAACCCGAGAGCGCTCATGTAGACTGCCTCCAAGGTAAGGAGCCTGGATAGGTCTCTGGTGGTTCCGCCCAAGGTCTTCAGGATACCTAGGCTCTTCTTCCTACCCACGAAGGCGACGGACAGCACGCATGATATGCCCGAAAGCGCTATCACTGCGGCCCCCACCGACACGATGTGCCAGGGGAGGAACGCCTCCATAGCTGCCTTTCGGATCATGGCTGCCCCGGGTCCCGTAACCCTGGCTTCTGCCTTCCAGATCATTGTCTCGGTCACCGCGGTAACCGTGAACGACGCGGCGATAGCGAGGGCCGTCGAGATCGAGACCATCAGCGCCACCGCTTTGGAGGTCTTGAGCCGCCGCACGGCGATGGTCCTAAGAAGGCTTGCCGGCACAGGAGGGACGCTCGGTTCTTGCTTCCCTGTGACTGCCGTCACCCCTCACCCTCCTCTCAACAACTCTCCCGTCTTTGAGTCTCACAACCACATCGGCGTAGTCTTCGAACTCGCGCTCGTGAGACACCACGACAAAAGCCTGTCGTTCTTCCCTGCAAAACTTGGCGAAAAGTTCCATGATCTCCCTTGAGTTCGCCGAATCAAGGTTGCCGGTGGGTTCGTCGGCCAAGATAACCGCAGGCTTTACCGCGAGCGCCCTGGCTATCGCCACCCGCTGCCCTTCTCCCCCCGAGAGCTCCAGGGGGTAATGGTTCGCCCTTCCGGCTACGCCCACGGCGTCCATGAGGTATGCCGTTCTCTCCATCACCTTCTTTTCGTCCCATCCAAGGAGCCTCATGGGAAAACCGATGTTTTCCCTTGCCGTGAGCTCGGGGATCAGGTTGAAGAACTGGAACACCATTCCCAGGTCGCGCCGTCGGAGCAAAGCCAGGTCGTCCTCGGACATCCGCGAATACTTGCGCCCTTTGAGGATCACCTCGCCGTGAGTCGGCCGGTCGATACCGCCAAGGATGTTGAGGAGCGTCGTCTTGCCTGACCCCGAGGGCCCGGTTATCACCACGAACTGCCCCTCTTCCACCTCGAATTCAACGTTGGCCAGGGCAAACAGCCCGTCTCCGACCGCATAGAGTTTCGTGACCTCATGACAGTGCAGTATGGGGCCAAGCCACTCACTCACGTCTAAGCACCTCCGCGCAAGGGATTCGGGAAGCCCAAACGGCGACTGCGACTCCGAGGGCAAGAGGTATCGCCATGCCCGAAAGAGACAGAAGAGCGTCGTATCCTGCCATCGCAAGCCATTCTGTAAGCGTGAAGTCCGTGGCCGCGACAACAGTCAGCGCTACCAGTTTCCCGAGGATGAAACCGATGGCAATGCCGGCAAGGGATACGTATGCCACCGCCGCCAGCGCGTACACGGCAACGTCTTTCGAGGTGGCGCCGATGGCTCTAAGGAGGCCAATCTTGCGTGTCTGAAGGGCCAGGAGGACGTAGACCGATGCCGCCACGATGGCAGCCGACATGGTGATGATCATCCATCTCGTGAGCGCGGACATGTCCGGAGTGATGAGCCGTTGGCCCCCTCCCGCGCTCCTCATGGAGACCAGTTCGGCCACTGCGTATACCGCGTAGCCCGAGCCGAGGGTCTCGCGGAGCCTTTCCACCACTCTCTTCGTCTCCGAATGCCGGGACACCCTTACCAGCATCTGATAGACGAGGGGTTCCGGAGCCGCGCCTCCCTGGCCCGGATTGCGGGCCGTCCCGGCGACGAGGTCCATGAAGGTCTTCTGACTCACCATGACCTCGGGCCGTCTCCAGAACCCGGAAGGCGCAACGTTCGCGTCCTCGTTCTCCTCGGGGACCATTCCCAGCTCCACCTTATAGCCGCCTACAGGCTCGAGGGACACGGTCACCGGGGAACCCCAGGATAACCTGACAGTGAATGGGTCCATCCGGCCGGATGCGCCGGTCTCGCCCGGACCTCCGACCTCCAGTCGGGGAAGTACCAGTTCCAGGCGCGTGCCTGGCACGTAGGGTATGGTTGGCTCGCTCCCCAGGGGGACCAAGGCAGTGGGTTCGCCCTCATCTTGAGGTCCAAGAGGCCTTCCCTTCTTGACCTGCCACGCCATGGACAGCGGCTCACTTGGTCCGCCCGGCTCCC
>CAZYFG010000008.1:23929-27251 GCA_964646835.1 uncultured Eubacteriales bacterium
AGCCATCGCCCACCTTCACCTTGCACAGGAGCGACAGGTAGGGCGAAACATCGTAGACACCTTCTACTTCGGATATGAGGGAAGACAAGGACCGGACGTCGAGGGGTCCCCAATCGGGAGCATCTACCGGTGAGACATATCCGTCAGTCTGAAGCGTGGGGATAAAGTACTCGGCAAAGGACTGCCACTCTTCACCCGTCCAGGCCCTCCACTCGAGAGGTGACGCATCCTTGCTGTACAGGTGAGCCGGGGCTTTCCATACCAGGATATCGGCTCCGGCGAAGGAGCGCTCGGCGTAGGCTTGGTACTTCAGATAGCCTTCCGGCACGAGCCTCGACAGAACCAGGATCACAGTGGCCAGGGCAGTCGCGGCGACGGCCAAACCAGTGCGCGAACCGTTCCTTCTTACGTCCCGCACGGCCAGGCGGATGAAGTCCATAGAGGCACCTCCTCCGTCTTTCATCTGCCAGTACCATTATATTCGCTTCTTGCGGAACACGGCCTAGATCGAGCTTGCTGTAAGTGAGTAGAAGGTCGTCTGACTCCCAACGAACGTCATTTCGTTACTGACGGCAATTCCCCGTAATATGGCAAGATAGCAGGGTCGCAGGTAGGTACCAGGTACGTGCCAGGTAGGTAGAAGAAAGATCCGGACCGGCCAGACATGATGTTGTCACACAATTTGCGGAAAAAGTGATAGGCAGAAAAAGGGGCTACTTCAGTTTGGCCCGGGCCCACCTGGCTCTTTGGAGCATCACAGGCGCCAGTTCATCGCCGAGTCGCTCCAGGTGTTCGCCAAACGCCTGGCAGGCAAAGGCCTCCAGGGCCGGATCTTCCGACTCCCGACCCTCTCGCGCCGCCTGCTCGAAGAACCTGGCCGCGGCAGCATCGTCACCGAGAGCCGCAAGGACCTGAGCGCAAGCTACCAGAGCCACGACGAGGCCTTTGGAGTCGCCTGTGCCGGCGAAAAACCGCCGGGCGGCTTCCGCCTGAACCCACGCCTCGCGGAGGTCGACGGAATCTGGTGTCAGAGAAAGACACGCGGACAGGTATGCCCTTGCCAGGTGTTCCTCAGCCGGATGGCCGGCATCTTTGGCCAGGTCCGCCGCGGTCGACAACTCTTGTCGTGCTCTTTGGGCGTTACCTTCCTGAATGAACAGGCGACCCAACTCGATCCCAACCGAGATCCTCGCTACGGGACCCTGCCGTTCGGCCAGTGACAACGCCTGATTGAGCGCCACGGATGCCCGGCGAACATCCTCTCTCGCCAGGTACGCTCGTCCCAACCCCAACAGAGACTGGACGATGATGAGCGGCTCATTGAGCCGGGTCCCGATATCGAGAGCCTTCTCCAGCTCGTCGAACGCAGCCTTCAAGGAGCCGCTGGATGAAAGGATTGACGCCAACCCGATCCGCGTCCGTGCCTCCAGAACCAAGTCGCCGGACGAGATCCTGAGAGCGCGCTCAAGATACTCCTTGGCCTTCCCCCAGTCACGAAGCCTCGCCAGCATCGAGCCGGCCCTCAAGAGACCCATCGTCACGTCGGCCCTTCGACCCGCGCTCTCCCAGTGTGCGATGTTGTGCTCCTGGTACATGAGCGCCTCCTCCAGATCGCCCAGGTTCAGACACACGTTGGCCATCATCTGGTAGGTCTGGGCTCTTGCCTCGGGATCGGTCCCAACGATGCCGTCAAGCAGCATCACAACCTCCAGATACTCTTTGGCCAGCCGCCAGGAT
Source organism: uncultured Eubacteriales bacterium (assembly GCA_964646835.1). GTDB lineage: Bacteria > Bacillota > Sulfobacillia > Fermentithermobacillales > Fermentithermobacillaceae > UBA3951. Next base: position 25,667 of record CAZYFG010000008.1, read on the forward strand.
TGGGTGCGCAACGAATGAGCCGCAGCCCTTTCGTACCAAAGGCGGGCGTTAACGTAGTCATGGGACTCGAGGAACAGCTCGGCGATCTTGTCCGGACCGACGTCTTGGAAGGGGGTGACCGTCTCGTCTACCGGCCGCTCCGGACCTTCCCCGTCATACATGTGGTCCAGGTGGGAGCTCAGGTAACGGGCCAACCGCCCCAGACACTCTTCCTTCAGGGAAGGCTGCACCCAGCTCTTGGCCAGGCGTGCGTCCGCACCGGACGCCAAGCGGACCATCACACGGCCTTCCCGAGTTGAACTCACCGATACCGCTCCGGCAGCCTCCAAAGCGCCGGCGAGGCGGTGAGCCTTCGTCTTGGGCCATTCGCACGCTATCTCAAAGGTCTCCAAAGGCACATCTCCCAGGACCGGCGTGAGCCAAGCGACGAGACCCGTGAAGACGCGACCTTCGGTTGATAGGAGGTGGGCGCCGCCCCAGGATTGGTCCTCTGAGGTAGGTTTTGTGGGACTCGTCCGTTCGGAGAGGCTCACCTGCCAGGAAGAGAGCACCCTGCGGATCACTTCTCCAAAGCGGCCTACCTCGTCATCCGAAAGAGTATTGAGTTCCTTGTAGTAAGCCGCGAGAAGCAGGTCGTCTTTCACATTGAAGGCTCTAAGGAAGTCCTCGAAAGCACGGATATCCCGATTCGACGCTTTCTTACCGGCCGGCGGAAGCGCTCGGGTGGGCGGCGCTCCTGGAGCCCTGGTCAAGCGGCGGACTCGCGCCGCGCCCCGGGGCTCACGGGCCTCACGAGCATCATCTGGGCCCTCAAGAGCCACTTCATCCGGCGGAGCTCCGAAGGCACCCTCAGTATAGAGAGCGGCGACCGTGGTCCCCAACGCCAGCGCTATCGCGTCTTTGTGGAAATCACTCAGATTCTGCCGCTCACCGGAGAGGATGAGCGAAAGGTAAGAAGGACTTAGCCCGACCATATCGGACAAGTCCTTCACCTTGATCCCGAGCTCTGCCATCAAGTGGCGGAGATTCTGCCGGAATATGTCTTGGGACCTCAATCGGGTTCACTCCAAGACTTGTAGGTTCGAGACAGGAACCGTCAGTCGTTCTCCAGTGGCCGTAACAACACGAACCGAGGTGACCGGAATGCCGGCCGGAAGTGCAACGTCCTCCTGGGCCGGACCTTCAATGGTCCCTTCCGCAGGGTCGTGGGTGAGGCCAAGAACGCGGACCCTCACGCCCGGCGCCAACTCTCTGAGCGCCCCGGGCCGCCCGGCCGGTTCATAGGCACTGTCCAAGGCGGCACCACCTTCACCGGCGCCGCACACATCGTCACGCGGCACTTCGCCGTCCCCGGCACCTGCAGAGGGTATGATCACACACGGCCCAACGTCCCGGCTGCCCAACCGGGGTCCGGCAAGACTGGCGCCGTCCACAAAGACCGTTTTGCCCTCGGAAGACGTGAGAAGCTCAAAGGCTTCACCCGACATAGGCATGTTTCCGTACCCTTCGGTGAGCACCAGGGACGGCACGATCTCGGTGGGACGCGGCACGATCGTGTCTCTCTTCTTAAGTTCCCTTGCCCAGT
>CAZYFG010000009.1:0-921 GCA_964646835.1 uncultured Eubacteriales bacterium
TCTTGAGCCCGTAGCCAACGTTGTCCTCGACGGTCATCCACGGAAAAACCGAATCGGTCTGGAACACCATAGCAGTAAGCGGGCGCCCGTTGGCAGGTGGCTTTACCCAGATGGTGCCGGCCGTCTGTGTCTCGAGTCCGGCGATAGTGCGGATCAACGTGGTCTTCCCACATCCTGAGGGTCCGACGATGCAGAGGAACTCGCCGTCCTTGACGGCAAGATCCAGGCGGTCAACCGCCACGACAGTCCGGTTTCCGATGTCGAACTCCTTGGTGAGTCCCTCAATCTTCACGCTGACACCGGGCGGCAGTGCGTGAGCGCGGACGACGCCCACTCCGTACCGTTCGTCCACGACGCCTTCTTTCAGAGCGCCTTCCTTCAGGACATCATCTACTCTACGCATGTAAGTCGCGTCTATTTTTCCTTCCATGGGATGACTTTCCTTTCAATGATCTCAAGCAGAGTAGCAAGCACGTATCCGAGCACGGCCAGGGTTAGGAGCGCCGAAAACATGCGCTCGATATCGAACATGTCGTACGCTCTCCACACCATCCACCCCACGCCTGCCTGGGCGGCAGACATCTCCGCGGCCACAATGAGGAGGAGAGCCGTCCCCATCCCCAGCTTCAGGCCCGCAAAGATCATGGGGAGGGAGCCGGGGATGGCGACTGTCAGGTAGAAGTCCTTCTTGGACGCGCCAAAGGCCTTCGCAACATCCAAGTAGATGGGCTCAATGCTGAGTACGCCCGTCATGGAGTTGATTAGGACCAGGTAGAACACGCCGATCCCGATAGTGAAGACCTTTGAGGCCTCACCCAAGCCGAACACAATGAGGATTAGCGGCATGATGGCCAGCTTTGGTATGGGAAACGTGCTTGACACAAGAGGCATGAGCCAGGCCCTGAGCGGAGTGAACAGCCC
>CAZYFG010000009.1:963-27111 GCA_964646835.1 uncultured Eubacteriales bacterium
GAGGGATGAGCGTTGCCAGTATGAGAGAGGGGCGGGAGAACAGCCTGGTGTCGATGGCTCCCCACCGGGCAAGAAGTTCCCACAGAACCAAAAGGAGTGAAGGTGAAAGGAACGCTACCGCACGGCCGAAGGCCTTCCGGCCCCAGGCGCCCCTGCTTCTTCCCGGCGGCGCCTCTATTACAATGGCTTCTTCATTTCCTGCGTTCACGTTGGTATAACTCATGACCGGACGGCCTCCTGCTCACAACGATGATCTTGATGGCTCCCGCAACGAGGCGGGTGCGAGTCGATGTGTCTAACCTCGAGTACTTGCCGAGTCTGTGTGCCTGCCTCGGGTATATGCCGGGTCGGCGTGCCTACTTCGAGTACCTGCCAAGAAGGTCCACGGCAAAGTCGACGTAGGAATTGTCAACCGCGTCTTCTGCTTTGAGCTCGCCCATCAAGAGGTCGTGGGCCTTGTACCAGTCGAGATCCATTTGGATGCCCTTCATCCGGGCGTACCCGTCGGGGTTCAAACCGGTCGGATACATCTTGTCGTAGAGGGCCTTGTCGGTGACAGTGGAGTACTTCACGAGGATGTCGATTATCTCATCCTTGCCCTTGTCGCCGAAGAACGCGTCGTTGTAGTCCCTGAGAGACTGGACATACGCCACCATAAACCGCTTGGCGACCTCAGGTCTCTCCAGAATGCTCTTGCCGTACACGAGTAGGGCTGTCTGGGCTTCAGGATCGTACTCCTTCGGGTCTTTCCACGGGTCCGCGATGCCCAGTTCCATGGCTTGGGTGACAAAAGGTTCTATGACCATGCCGCCGTCAATGCTCTTGTTGGACATGGCCGCGATGATGTCGGGAAACGACCTGATGACCTGCACATCCACATCTTTCAGGGTAAGTCCCCCGGCGGCAAGGCACCGGTCTAGGGCGATCTCATCCAGCGAAGCGGTCCCGACAATCGCCAGCTTCCTGCCTCTTAGGTCCTTGAAATCCTTGATGGTATCCTTGAGATCGGTACGGATCAGGAGGCGGTAATAACCCTTGTCAGGCACGTTGATGCCCTTGTCGGCTACGACCTTCACTGGAAGGTCCCGCAACATCGCGTTGAACAGCCCGGACGCGGTGACCGCGCAACCGACATCCAACTGCCCCGCGGCGAGAGCATTGATCATGTCTTGCCCGGTAGCAAACTGCGCCATCTCTACCTCAATGCCCAATTCTTTGTAGTAATCCTTGGCAACTCCAATGAGGACTCCCGAATCAGACACCACCTGCTTCAGTCCTACTGAGACTTTCACGGGCGGAGACAAAGGCTCGATCAGGTCACTGAGCTTTTTCCCGGTCCCGGGCGAAGCCGGCTCGGGATTTGTGACTACCGATACGGGAGGCGCCGGTGCCTCTTTCTTGCGGCAGCCCGGAAGGACCAGAATCATCGACAACGCCAACACAGCAGCAAACAATATGACCAACACTCGTTTCAAGAAGGACCCTCCCCCACTTGGATGCTGTGGCATTTTACGTGAACCTGAAGCCAGGTGTGATTAGGGGGGCTTGGGTTGATGAGGAACCGCGCCGTGCCACAGTACTTCGGCGTCTCAGTGGGGTCGTCGCTGCTAGCCGCCACATCGGTGTTGGAGGCACGAGTGTCGGCGGCTTGGGCGTTGGGGGCACTCGGCTGACGAGGCGTGTTTCTGCCGATCAACTTTCGCCGGGATTCCACCAAAACCCCAGCATACTCAGTCAAACCTGCGGCGAATGCCCCCACGGATGCATACATCCGTGCGCAACGTCCCCACAGGCGCAGACATCCCGGAAAGATGTCCCCACCGGCGCACACGTCCCGGGAAGATGTCCCCACGGGGGCATATTTCCCGCAGAACATCCCCACCCGGGCACATTTCCCGCGCGACATCCCCACCGGCGCAAACGTATCGGCAGACAACCCAACCGACACACTCACGGGTGACCTAGCCGCGTCAAGAGACGGGCCACAGAGGCCCGCCCACAGAGGCCTACTTACTGAGGTCTACCTACTGAGGCCTAACTGCAAATGCCTACCTACCGAGGCCTATCTACAAACGCCTACCAGGGAAAATCCTCCGGCGACGCTTCTCCTTCGAGGCCAGCACGTCCCTATATACCTCAACGGTCTTCTCCGCCGTCACCTTGGCGTCAAATACCGTTTCGGCCCTTTCTCGACCGGAAGCGCCCATAGACTTGGCCAGGTCTGGGTCAACCAGGAGGCGGACAATGGCCTGGGCAAGCGCCTTGGGCTGTCTCGGCGGTACGAGAAGACCGGTCACGCCGTCAATCACAACTTCCGGCACGCCGCCGACTCTTGTGGCTACCACGGGGAGCCCCGCGGCCATGGCCTCGATGAGAGCCAAGGGAGTGCCTTCGGTGTCGGAAGGCAGCACGTAGAGGTCCAGTCCCGCGAGGAATCCGGGGACATCGTCGACGAACCCGGGCATCCGCACGTAGGGTTCCAGCCTAAGGTCGCGGACTTTCCTGCTGAGGTCCGTCTCAAGAGGGCCGGTACCTGCGATGACGAAGCGCACCGAGGGGTAAGAGGCTATGACGATCTTGGCGGCCTCGATCATAGTGTCAATGCCCTTCGGGGGACTCAGTCTCGCGAGAGTACCGATGAGAAAACTGCGCCTATCGGTTCCATCCTGACCATCGGCAGACTGGGTCGAAGGCTCGGTCGGTGGTTGGGTCAAAGCCCGGGCCGAGGACCGGGCCGAGGACCGGGTCGAAGGCCTCCTAGCCCTCCGTTTGTACGGGCTTATGTCGATGCCGTTCAGGATGGCAGTGATCATGGCGGGACTCACGCCCGACTCCTCCAACTCCCGGCGCACTCCTTCGGACACCGCGATCACTCTGTCGGCAAGGACGCGGGTCGCGATCCTGTTCAGGAACCGCGCGAAGGGCCCTGGTCGAGGAGGCAGCATGCCCCTCTCGTTCGGGATTCTCACTTGCCCGTGTTTGGTGTAGACCACAGGAACTCTCCGCAAACGAGCGGCCATCCGTCCTGAAAGGCTTCCGTGAGTATGGACGATGTCTGGCTTCTCTTCTTTTATCAGGGCCGCAAGTTCCATCGTGAGCCGCGGGGAATGAGATATGTCCCGCCCGGATATGTTGAGTCTCCGAATTCCGGCTGCATCAAGCCGGCCGGCCAGTTCGCCATCGGGACACGCCACTCCGATATCCAGACCCCGAAACGCCGGTTGAGGAAGGAGGTACAAGAGGTAACGCCCTGCTCCGCCTATGTTGGTGTCGGTTATGACGTGCAACACCTTCACGGCGAGTCACTCTCCCCGGTCAACCTATTGTCTTCCGGCGCGGTCGGGCCGGTTGTGAACGGGACCGGTTTGGCTCGCCGTAAGTTGGCGGATGCGATGCCTGCTCCCATCCCCACAATGGCCCAGAATACCGATGCCACCCTGGGACTGTACCAAGTGTAGTCGATGAATGCATGTATCATGTGGCCCGCGACAGCGGCGACACAGCCGGCCAGAATGCCAACCTTAGCCCACCGATTGCCCGGGCTGCCTTTCTGTGAAAGGACGGCATCAAAGGCATCCCTCAGCCACAGCCACATGAGGCACGCCATCGCGATGAAGCCGAGGAGACCTACCTCGATGAGAAACTCCAAATACGTGCTGTGCGTGTGCGGAGCGGGTGTCTGGATGATCTGGTACTCGGGATACACCTTGCGGAAGACCTCAGCCCCCAGCCCGATTCCCCTGAAGAGGTGCTCCCGGATGATGGCCAGTGATCCTCTCCAAATGGATATCCGGTAGGCGTTGGAGCTGTCAGTCAAACTGAATGTCGAGACCAATCTCTGGATCAAGACTGGCGGCGCCACAGCCAGGCCCAACGCACCGACGACCGCGCCAAAGGGGAGCATCCTCCAGTCATACAGGACGGCCAGGATGCAGAAGGATATGCCGAAACCCAGCCACGCGCCGCGAGTAGAACTAAGGAGCAAGCCTATCGCCTGCAACCCGGCAAAGCCCAGGAGGACGAAACGATTCCGCCAGTCCCTCTTGAGGAAGAAAAGGGTCAATGACAGAGGAAGCGCCAGTGCCATCATTTCGCCGAAGAAGATAGGGTTGGTGAATGGACCGACAACGCGGACTAGGTCTCCTTCAAAGGCTTGGTCGATCCAATGGGAGGGCATTACTATCCCTCCGGTGAGCCTCTGATAGACGCCAACCAAACCCGCAAAGGCCGCTCCCGTGAGGAAAGGCCATATCACTTGCACGCTCCGTCCCCTGAACGAAGCATCCGCGGCCATCAGGAACATGAGGAAGTACAGGAACCAGATGACCATGTTGAAAACGCTCCACGACGGGACCACCGACGAGACCGTGGATCCGACGATGAAGATGAGAACGGCGCCGAAGGACGCTAACGTCCCAAACTGAGGGAAGACCCATATGGAGGCTGACCCGGCCTCTGCCCCGGCCGCTGACCGGACCGCCCTGCATCTATCCCAAAGCATGAGGACCAAAACCCCGGCAGCGGCCGACATGATGATCTCTGTGGGAGCCACGCAAGTGAGCGCCAACACGAGACCTAGCGCCGTCTCAACAGTCATCTTTTCGCCGTAGGGGACTACGGCCATCCTGGCATACGGCCAGAACCACTTCACCAGGAGACTGCCCGAAGTTATACGTTCCAAACGTTCAGCGACATTGAGGATCGCCGTGTATAAGAGACTTGCTTCCAGACAACGGTCAGCCCAAGCGAACGCGGCGATTATGCAAGTGGACAAACGCCGCCCCAAGCTGCTGGCCAACCGGAAGGTGAGGCTGGCGCGATACGGAGCACAACCAGATAGCGTCGCTCTCCGAGTTGTGCTTGAAGCCATCACTGGCCTCCGCCTCCCGGGAGGTCCATGGTCATGATGTTGCCGTTCACTTGAGCCCACTTAGTGGTGAACCCAATGGTTGTTCCAACCCGTATCTCTACGCCGTTAACCGTGATGACGTTTTCACCCACCCGGGCGGTCGCCTTCACTTGAATAAAGGCGTCAACTCGGTCATCGGTCTGTGTTCGGATCCAGGTACCCTTATCCGAGATGGTCCATATATCCGCGGGCTCAACCTTCACGTCTGTGATGGTTCCAATCTCGGCTCCCGTCTTGAACTCAAATGCCTTGCCGCCCTTCTTGAGCGCGTCGGCAGTTGTGGGTCTTATCCCCATGACTACGATGCAGTACTCAATGGGCTGCTCCCTGGACGCAATCTCGGATCCCAGGTCACGCCCAAACTTCGCGTAGGCGAACCAGATGCCCGCTACTATGAGAACGAGCACGATTACCAGGTCTACGATGTTGAACCTACCGAAGACCCGACCTCTTTCGTCGAGAAGACGCACCCACACCCTCTCCTTCCGAGAAGAAACACGCTGTAAGTATTCTACCCTATAGTGGACGAGCCTTGTCCATTGGCAGTTCGCGGTATGGGCTAGATGGAAACATCTCCCGGTGTCGGACCGGTCGGTCGGTGGCGATAGGTCGCTCCTACTGTCCGGTCCCTGAACACGAAGTTAGCTGTGTCAAAGTCGGGAGGCAGTTCATAGAATGCTCCGATAGTCCTAGATGACATAACGCGGGAGGGTATGAGATGCGAGACGCGACAAGCTCCTCTCCTCCGCTGCTCAGAAGACAAATCGGCTTCCACCAGTACTCACGCCCCACTCATGGAGACGAAGTCGACGCCTACATGTCCCAGCCCCTTTCGCTGACACCACTTACGGACATATCAACAGAGCGCGCAATGTATCTCGCGGCTAACGGAACAAACGGGCTGCTACGGCAAAGGCTTGTAGACCTCGGGTTCATCACGGGAACCCCTCTCCGGTTGATCAGGAGAGGTCCTCGGGGGAATCTAGTTGCCGTTCGAGTGAGGAGTACCGTCATTGCGCTGAGGAGCGATGAAGCCCGTCTTCTGCTCGTCTCGCCAAACCCATCCTCCCCGGAGGTCTGCCGTGAGTGATAGACCACTCTTGATTGCTCTGGCCGGCAACCCGAATGTCGGCAAGAGCACCGTCTTCAATGCCCTCACTGGCCTCAAGCAGCACACGGGCAATTGGCCAGGCAAAACTGTGGCGCTTTACGAGGGATCCGCCCGCTATAGAGAAAGGGACTTGCGCATCGTAGACCTTCCCGGCACATACTCCCTTCGCGCGAATTCAAGAGAAGAGGAAGTGTCCAGGGACTTCATCCTGAGTGAGAGGCCAGACGTAACCGTTTGCGTCGTGGACGCCACGTGTTTGGAGCGGAACCTGAACTTCGTACTGCAGGTAATGAAGGTCACGGACCGGTGCGTCGTATGTCTGAACCTCATGGATGAAGCCCAAGCCCACGGTCTCCTCATAGACACCGACGTCTTGTCAGAAGAACTCCGCGTCCCGGTTGTTCCAACGGCCGCAAGGCGCGGAGAAGGGATAGAAGACCTGCTGGAGACCATACATCAGGTGGCGCACGGATCCGGAAGCTCAGTGAGTGCTGAGGGCCCTGAGAACATGGAACCTGCTGAGAAGGGCAAAGGGAGCGCCACCGGCATCACCGATGAGCAGGTCAAGGGCCCTTCGTCCGACATCGATGGGAAGGCCGGACTCCGGGCCCCGCGCTCTTCCCTTTCCGACGCCGAGGTCGAAGCCTTATACCACGAAGCCGAAAGGATAGCCTCAAGAGCCGTGAGAAGGTCCGGCGCGACGGCGAAGACACTTACGGACCGGCTCGACGACATCGTGACATCCAGGCTGCTTGGCATACCTATTATGCTGTTCTTGCTGGGAATGGTGTTCCTCATCACCATCTCATTGGCGAACTACCCATCGGCAGCGCTATCATGGGTTCTATCCAAAATCGAAGATGCGCTCAGCGCCATTGTGTTAGGCTCGGGAGCGCCCGGATGGTTCCACGGAATCCTGGTGCTAGGCTGTTACCGTACCGTGGCGTGGGTCGTCGCGGTAATGCTCCCGCCCATGGCCATCTTCTTCCCCCTGTTCACCCTGCTGGAGGACTTCGGATACCTGCCTAGAGTCGCCTTCAACCTAGACCATCTGTTCCAAAGAAGCGGTGCCCACGGCAAGCAAGCCCTCACAATGAGCGTTGGGTTCGGCTGCAATGCGGCCGGGGTGGTGGCCGCGCGTATCATCGAATCCCCGAGGGAGCGGCTCATCGCGATCCTCACCAACTGCTTCGTCCCGTGCAACGGCCGGTTTCCTACCCTCATCCTGCTGTCCACCATCTTCTTTCGCGGCGAAGGATTCCTGGGCGCGCTTGGCCCAGGCTTGGCCGTGCTGGGCACCATTCTTACGGGAGTAGGCATCACGTTGGTCGTCTCGCGAGTCCTGACCGCAACCGTCCTAAAAGGCGTGCCGTCATCGTTCGTACTCGAATTGCCGCCTTACCGGAAACCCGAGCTCTGGAAAACCATCGCGCGTTCGTGGAAAGACAGGACCGTATGGGTGCTCAAGCGGGCCGTTGCCGTTGCTCTGCCTTGCGGAGCGATCACCTGGTTGGCGGCCAATATAACCCTGGGCGGACAGACGGTCATTGCCCACGCAGCCGCCATGCTCCGGCCTGTGGCTGCCCTCCTTGGTATGGATGGCATCATCCTCACGGCGTTCATACTTGGCTTTCCCGCCAACGAGATCGTCATACCCATAGCCCTCATGAGCTACCTTTCGCAAGGGACGATGGTCGACTTGGGATCGACCGACGTCATAGGCACGGTCCTCCGCTCCAACGGATGGACCTGGACTACGGGCCTTTCCGTGCTCCTCTTCTCTTTGCTCCACTTCCCGTGCGGAACTACCGTCTACACGGTGTACCAAGAGACGGGCAGCAAAAAGTGGGCAGTGCTGTCATTCCTCATCCCGACCGCAGTTGCATGCGTGGTGCTGCTCGTGCTGAACGCGGCGTTCTCTCTGGCAGGGCTGAAGTAGGCGGTACTGGAAGGGAGGTAAAGATTGGCTTCCCTCCAACGAGGTAGCCGACCCGTGTCGAACGGGTTGCCGTCTCACTCAAACATGCCACCCAGACGTGCTTCAAAGGGGTTGCCGTCGCCCCGTCGAACAAGATACCCCGTGAAGACATTGCCCTCCCGTTGAAGGAGTTGTCGTGGATGAGGATGCGTGAGGACCTCGCTCAAGCCGTCATGGAAGCACATCGTCTGGCATCTACCCGGACCCTCTGGCCCCAATGGGATTTCGCCAGGACGCCTCTTGTGCTTCACAGTCAGGAAGTGTCCTACATTGTGGGGCATCCGACACCGCCTAAAGGATACGTTGAGTTGGATCCCGTGGCCGAGAGGCGCGTGCACATGGGACCGACGCTGCCCGAAATGGCCGCCAACACCGCGCGTGAAATCGCGGGAACCATCAGCGCACTTGTTGGGTTTTCCAAGGAGCCCGTTTCAGATAGGGACGAGTTCGCCAGGCTGATCCTTCACGAATGCTTCCACGCTCACCAGTTGGAGGCGCTCTCAGCCGTCGGATTCCCTGACTTTCGGACGATGCAGGTATATCCCGAGAACGACCCCGTGAACAATGCCATGAGCATAGTGGAAAACCGGATTCTATGCTCCGCTTTGCAGGCGGATCTTGAAAGTCACGGCAGGGCGAAGAATGCGGGATCGGCGTTCCTGGCCGTGCGGCTGGCCCGGCACAAGCACTTGGCCAAGGCGGGTCTTGGGGAAGTCTGTCTCTATGAGGAACGGTCCGAGTTCAACGAAGGCACCCCGACCTATGTGGAGGTAAAGGCAGGCAAGCCGGTTACAGAACTCATCAATACGCTCAACCAGTGCAATGTTGCCGGCAAGTGGGCGGCCTACAGGCGGTTCTACGCTACGGGAGCCGCCATGGCCCTCCTCTTGGACATTCTGGCCCCTGACTGGCACCGGCGGCTGGCAGGGGGCAAGCACACGCTCCAGTCGCTCCTTGCCGAAGCACTCCGTCCCTCGGACACTGAGGTGACCGACCCTGATGTGACCGAGGTGGATGTGACCGGGGCGGCTGCGGCCGAAATACTGCGCAACAACGACTATGCGAGCATTCTCGCATCTGAAGAGGCCAGCGCAAGAGAACGCGCCGCCATGATAGACAGCATGCTCCATGAACTTTCGGAAGGACCCGGAATACGGGTGGAGATCGAAGTGCCGGAAGGAGCCTTCACGCTTTTCAATCCCAGCAGAGTCATCGTGATCAAGCCGGGCGTGAAACTCCACCCTACGCTCTCGGGACTAAGGGGCGCCAAGGGGCTATCGGTGGACATATCTTGCCTGTGCCTGGAAGATGCCCAGGCGCGCCAGCTGACCTTACGTGTTCCCGAGCCGCCCATACCAAGACAATCCGGCGCCAGGATTACCTCCCTGGAGGCGGAGGGGTTGACAGTATCCGCTCCGGAAGGACTTGAGGTCGCCGTCGATGCCGATGGGACTCGTCGCATACGGTTTCTCGCCACTTTGTCTATGGGGTACTAGACCCTTCCCCTCACGCCAAGGGTCGCGTTCTTCTTCCGCCAGTAATTCGCGTAGAACCCTCTCCCGGGCATATCGAACCATCGGTCGGACGAAAAGTCATTCACCATTTCCTGCTCCTCTGACGCGGCACGCGCAGCGAAGGCATGCAACTCAGAAAGCTCCGGGGCGCCATTCCGAAACAGGTTGGCCTCTTCCTCTTGCCAAGCAGCCTCCAGCGCGTCGCGACGGGCGCGAAGAGCCTCCACATCCACCTGGCCGGAAAGAACCGCTCGATGCAATCGTTCTCTCTCAAGCCAGTAAGCACGCCCTTCCTCATCGCTCGCGCTCACTGGCGTGCCACTTCCGAAAAACACGGGCTTAAAGGCCGAGAGGCAAGGTGTCGAGGCCCCGGTCGCCCACACCGTGATGGGCGCGTTCCGACGGAGCACGGCAACAAAACTGCCCGTTGTGTGATCACCAATGAGACCACCCGCGTGCATGCAGACGCTGCCAACGTCACCCCGAGTGAACTCCCGCCCCTCAAGCTTGGGCCTGTGGGACCTCAGCGTGGCGATCATCCCAGCAACGCTCACTGGACCTTTCTCAAGAGCAGCGAGGCATTGGGCACGCCTGGCCGCTCCTTGCGCAAAGTAGGTGAACACAGGCTCCGACTTGGCGCGCGCGAAGTCTGTCCCGGCGTCCACGCCGTGCCGCAGCGCATGGTCCCCGCCGATGGTCAGCCTGTTGGATATCGCGGCCGTCGTAGTGACCGGGACTGCCACCCATGAGCGCCCGGCGGTCTCAAGTATCAGCGCACTATTAGGATCGGCGATCAGGAAGCTGTTGTCGTAGCGAAAATCCTTGGAGTATCCGCAATTGCCGCCTTGTCCGTACGTGGCCAGAAGACCGGTGATCACTTCGAGGGCAGCCTCAGCTGAACTTGCGCGTTCCAGCGCCAAGCGCAAGAGGTCCATCCCGGTAAGGCCCACTTTCTCCTTCCTGCCACGGGTGAAGACGGCCTCGTTCCCTATGGCAACACCGAATTCGTTGACACCCATCTCAGCGCCCCAAATCCAATCCGGCTTGAGGAGCAACACCTCGTGGGTTCGCGGCACCTGCGGGATCTCTATGTACGTGCATCGGACGTAACTTCCGTTCACATGGAGTCTGGCGGGAATGTGGAGTATCACGTGCGGCTCATTGGGGTCTCGGTCGCTGTTCTTGCCGATCAGAGTGTGGCCGGTTACTGACCATGACGGCAAAGCGCAGAAAGTGTCACACATGGCTGCTCCTCCGATAGGGTTCCTGCCGCCTCAGTATATCACAGGGCCAGTGCGCCTCACCGATTCCTAGGTGCCCCTAGATCAGTCTCCTAAGTTTACATAATTGCATATCATGTCAAGGTGACATAACACAGGAGGTGAGAACCGTGAGCGACAAACCAGAGGCAATGCAGGGCTATTTCGGGCCAGGGGTACCGATGCCTGGCTCCGAAGCAGGGGCCTATCAGTTCTTCGGTTTCCCTTTCTTCTTCTTCCCGTTCATATTCCGGATCCCGCCGAGACGCTTCATCTTCATCCCGAGGAGGCGTAGGCGGCGCTTCGGCGTGGGCGCTGAGGACGCAGACTGCGATATGTGCATCCACAGCCTGACCGAAGCCGAGTGGGACTGCATGTGCAGGCTCGGGATTCCGGAGTGCCCGGTAATGATGGATAGGTAGGGAATCGAAGCAACTTGCGTCCCAAAGTGCCGGACCCTAGGGTACCATGACGCTCAACCCTGGCTTCCAAACAGCGACCCCGGCGTTTCGAAAAGTGGATCTTGCGTCTTAGAATGCTCAACCCTGGCACCCCACGTCGCCCCGCCGGGAGTAGACACGGGTGCCAGGGTTGGGCGGTCCTTGGCTTTCCTTTGCTCCCCTATCCCGGAGGAGCCGCATTCCATTGAGGATGACCAACATCACGCTTGCCTCATGGATCAACATCCCTCCGGCGAGAAACACGAGTCTCCCTACTACGCCCGCCAACAAGAGGACCACTACGGCCACGGCGAAGACAACGTTCTGCCGAACAACGCTCAAGATACGCCTGCTCAAGCCTATGGACTCGGGCACTCGCCCGAGATTGTCTGTCATAAGTGCGATGTCGGCGGTCTCGACGGCTACTTCGGTGCCGGAGGCACCCATCGCAATGCTCACGTCGGCGGTCGCCAGGGCAGGAGCATCGTTCACGCCGTCGCCCACCATGGCTACGACGTGTCCGGCTGCCTGAATCTCGCGGATGGCCTGAACCTTTTCCTCCGGCAGGAGACCTGCCCGGACCTGGTCGATGCCCAGCATGGACGCCACGCGCCGCGCCGCATGCTCGTTATCGCCGGTGAGCATGACGGTTCTCTTGACTCCGGCCTGCTTAAGTCCTGAGACCAGACTTTCGGCTCCCGGGCGCAGCGGATCTACGATCCCGATGAGTCCGACCGGGACTCCGGCGAGAGCGACAAAGGCAACGGTTTCGCCCGTCGCTTCACGGCGCGATGCCATTTCCTCCTGTTCAGCGGCGAGCCTCACGCCTCGCGATGCCAAGAGCCTCCGGTTTCCCACGAGCACAGTCCCCTGCTCGGTCTCCGCGACGGCCCCAAGACCGGGTAGGAGCGCCCAATCGCGGGCTTCCATCGGATCAATCCCCTGCTCCCTGGCATAGTCCAGGATAGCCTTGGCCAGGTGGTGTTCCGAACGCAGCTCGGCGGCAGCCGCCAGGGCCATGACCAGGCGCTCGTTCGCAGGAACCTGGCGAGGGGGACTACCGGAGGGGGCATCGAATACCTCTACCACGTTCACGCGAGGCCTCCCCAGCGTGAGCGTCCCGGTCTTGTCGAAGGCTACCACATCAACCTTTCCGATGCGCTCAAGGCGCTCTCCACCCTTGATGAGTATGCCTTTCCTCGCAGCGTGGCCAAGTCCCGCGACAACCGCCACCGGCGATGCGACCACCAGAGCTCCCGGGCAACCAATGACCAGGAAGGTGAGGGACAACTCGATGTCCCGAGTAAAGACATACAAAGCCACTGACAGGCTGATAATCAGCGGAGTATACCAAGCGGCGAACCGGTCGAGCATCCTCTGGACCTTCGGTTTCTGGTCCTGCGCCTCGGCAACCAGGTACAGGATGCGGCTGAACGTTGTATCCGCCCCGACCTTTTGTGCCTGAACCTCCACGAATCCGACCTGGCTCACGCTGCCGCCCAGAACCGGATCCCCGGGGCCGACTTCCTGGGGCAGGGGTTCTCCGGTAAGAGGAGAGGTGTCGAGAGAGGCCCGTCCCTCAAGCACAACTCCGTCGACCGGAACCCTGTCGCCCGGCAGGACGACCACCACATCGCCAGGAGATATCTCGGAGGCGTCAACGACATGGACTCCGTCCTCCCTCTTCACCCTGCCGGTCCTGGGAGCGAGGTCGATAAGCGTTCGTAGAGCGGCGCGGGTCCTTGCGAGTGTCAGGCTCTCCAAGTATCCGCCGAGCACGTAAAGGAAGGTGACAGCAGCCGCTTCCCACGTCTCGCCTATCCACAAGGCTCCTACGGCTGCGATGGTTACGAGCAAGGGTATGCTGAACTGCCTGGCAAGGAGCCTGCCGATAGCCTCCCGGGCGACCGAGATCCCGGCCACGATAGCCGCGATCGTCATGAGGACCGGGAACGTGGCCGGAGTTCCGCGGCCAATTCCCCGGACGATCCACGCGGCTCCTATAAGAGAACCCGATATTGATACGGTCAGGATTTCACGGTGACTCGAGAGCCACCCGTAAACTCTTGAGGGTGCGGAATTCATGGTCAGACCTCCTCTCACCTGCGCAGGGAGCACTCGGCTTGGGTACTTACATCGCCTCATGGCAGTGGGCGAGAGTCCTTGCCTGCTACTCGACCTTCCCGGGCATGACCGACACCAGCTCGAGATTGAACTGGCGGATTAGGTCTTTCACGTTTGCGTCGTCGAGGACAGCCTCGTCATACTGGAGATGCAGGGCACCGGTTGCATAACTCACCTTAGCCTTATGGACACCGGGAAGTCGCGACGCTGCCTTCTCTAGTTTGGCAGCACAGTTGGGGCAAGCGAGGTTCTTGAGCATATACATCTTTGCTTTCATTGTCGAACCCTCCTTAGCGCTTCTTTCGAGAGGGATCATCCCACACGAGAAAGGTCGGGACCATTGACGTACGTCAATGTTGCAGAGGGGTTTGGGGAACGAGGCTTTGCTCTCGGGGTCAGTGCCGCGCGATTTCCTTGAGGCGCTCGGCGTCGAGAATGAGGAGGGTCCGGGCACTGGTCTGGCGGACGATGCCCTGGTCGGCAAGATTGCCGAGGCGCCTGCTGAGAGTCTCAGGAGTAGTACCGAGTCTGACCGCCATCTCTGCCCATGGAGCCGGAATGGTTACGGTGATGCCCTCAGGCGTCTTCAACCCTGACTCGGCCAGCCTGAGCAGTTCGGCAGCCAAACGCTGGCCTACTTCTCGAAGTCCCAAGTTGGCTATGAGCATTTCGGCCGCTGAAAGACGCTTGGCCATCTCCTCAACCAGCCTGAGAGCAGCCTCAGGATTCCTCAAGACCTCCTGGACTGCCTTTCGAGGCAACACGCAGGCTTCCGTCTCCTCGGCCGCGACCACGTCGCCTTCCATCACGGACTCGTAGAAAAGCGCCATTTCACCGAGAAACTCGCCGGGACCCAGAGTGCGGACGATCTGCTCCCGGCCGCTGGCCGATGTGTAGACTACATTGAGCCTTCCGCGAGCGACTACATACAAACAGTCAAGGGTCGAGCCTGCGGGAACTACCACCTGTCCCTTTCGGAAGCGCCGGTGCCGCATTTCCTTCCCAATCTTCTCAAGCTCATCCGGCGACAACATCCTGAACACGGGAACCCCTGCTGCGCACGAAGGAATATGCCTGGACAAGAGCGGTCCTCCTCTTGGCTCCGGAATCCCGTCAAGTTGACTTGCGTGAATAGGCGAATGCTCTGTGCCCTATCCCGAGTTCCTCATGCTCTTTAGTCTCTCGAGGGCTAGGGTGTACCGTTGGCTTTTCGAAGCCCACTGCGTCAACCTGTCACAGGCGAACTCATCGCACCGGGAGCAGGACTTGACCGACTTATCTTCCACCGCGCACCTCAAGATGTCACAGTCGCCCGACCAGTGCGTCTCACGGTCACCGAGACACCCTCCGCACCGGACCTGTTCCGGCTTGACTCTGCCCGGCGTATCCTTGTTGAGCCAGTCCAGCACCCTTTTCATTGCGTCCGGGTCAGACGGTGCCCGGTACAAATCACATTCACCGCAGTTCAAGCCGCATACAGAGATGATCTCCTCTGTCTCTTTCGCCATATCCATCACTCCTTGGGGAGCATCCCCTTCAGTAGTAAAGCACTTCTAGGAAGCGACCTGTTCTCCTTTCTCGATTCTCCTGGATGATCGCGGGAGACTCGGTCGTCTCGATGGCTCATGGTGTCCCCAG
Organism: uncultured Eubacteriales bacterium; assembly: GCA_964646835.1. Lineage (GTDB taxonomy): Bacteria > Bacillota > Sulfobacillia > Fermentithermobacillales > Fermentithermobacillaceae > UBA3951. Next base: position 15,937 of record CAZYFG010000009.1, read on the forward strand.
GCAGGATTCCGCAGGAGAGGGAGTGAACAGAAGAGAGCATGACCATCATCAAGACCCACCGAATAACCCTGCGCGGCGGGTTGAGTGGCAACATTGTCTTGCGCCCGCTCAGCGATGATTATCTTCCCTACCTCTACAAATGGTGCGCTGACCCGGAGGTGCTCTACTGGACGGAAGGGGGCACAAATGAGAATCTGTCCTACGGACCGGACACCGTTCACCAGATATACGGTACGGTCTCACAGAATGCCCTTTGCTTCCTCATTGAGGCGGATGGCGTGCCCATCGGCGAGTGCTGGCTGCAGAAGATGAACCTTCCGGATGTAAGAGCAATGTACCCAGAGGGCACGGATGTCCGGCGCATAGACATATGCATCGGCGAGAAGACCTACTGGAACCGCGGCATCGGCACCCAGTGCGTCCGGATGCTGGTGGACCTCGCCTTCTCCGGAGAGCATGTTGATGTGCTGCACTGCCTCTGTGAGGATTACAACGCTCGCAGCGTGCGCATGTGGGAGAAGCTCGGCTTTTCGCGGGTGTTGGCCAAGCCGCTCCCCCAGCCTCAAAGGGGGAAATACCAGTACCATTACAGGCTGACAAGGCAAGAGTTCATTGAGCGCCGGGCAGGTTCTCACGCTGGAGGAGATTAGTCAGGACTTGATTCCGATCCTTCATTGACGCTATAGTTACATTGATACATTAAGGTTTCCATGGATGGAGTGGGTAATTTGGAACGTATCGCTGGTATTAATGATGTCCGGCCGGGCCTTACGTCATTCATCGAGTCTGCCAAGAACGGCACCACGGTAATCATAACGGTGAACAGCGAACCTCAAGCCGTTCTAGTGAGCTATGACAAGTATCGCGAGCTCGAGAAGGCCTCCGCTGACAACAAGAAACTGGCTCTGGCCCTTAGCGTAGCAGACCTTCGCACCCGGGCTACCGCTTCGGGCTTGACGGCCAAGGATATCAAGGACGAAATCAAAGAGTATAGGAAACAGTATGAGAGTCGTAGTTGACACAAATGTTCTGCTATCAGGCCTCATCTCTCCAGGAAGCCCTCCTGCTGAGATAGTGGATCTCTGGATTGAGGGCGTCGTCGAAGTCGCAGTGAGCTCCCCTATCATCAGCGAGTATCTCGGCGTGTTGCTCCGTCCAAGATTTGAGAAGATTGGATCTACTGCCGTCAGACGGGAGACGATTCAACGCCTGATAGACCTGCCAAACACCCTAGTTGTGGTTCCAGGAGTCCGAGTGAGTTGCGTTAGTGAAGACCCTAGCGACAATCGCTTCCTTGAGTGCGCCAAGGAGGCCCACGCTGACTTCATAGTCTCAGGCGACGAGCATCTCCTGGCAATAGAAACCTATGATGGAATCCGCATTTTGAGTCCTAGGCAGTTCGTCGAAATGCTCCAGAAGGGCAATGCATGAGTGATCTGGATAGTGTTGTCGCGGCGCCACTATCCAGAAACCTGTGCGCCTTCCACGTAGTATTGCGCCTGAGCATGCCATAGTTCGGCATACTTCCCACCCGTATCGGCGAGCAGCTCTTCATGTTTGCCTCGCTGCACAAGGCGTCCCTCATGAAACACCGCTATGTCATCGCAGAACCGGCAAGACGACAGCCGGTGCGAGATAAAGACGGCCGTCCTATCTTCAATAATGTCATTGAACCGCGAATAGACCTCGAACTCGGCGATGGGGTCAAGCGCCGCCGTTGGCTCGTCGAGTACTATGAACGGGGCGTCCTTGTACAAGGCTCTGGCCAAGGCGATCTTCTGCGCCTCGCCACCGGACACCATCACGCCGTCCGGGTCAAAGTCCTTGTAAAGGCACGTTTCGAGCCCACGTGGAAGCTCGCGAAGGCGACTTTGGAACCCGGCCTTCTCCAGACACACTTCGGCGCGGGTGCCGTCAACCTGTGTGGATGCCGCCAAGTTCTGCCCCAGGGGAAGCGCGAAGAGCTTGAAGTCCTGAAACACCACCGAGAAAAGACTGATGTACTCGTCATAGTCATACTTCCGGATGTCGATGCCGTTCAGGGTGATCTCGCCCTCAGTCGGGTCATACAGGCGGCAGAGGAGCTTCACCATTGTCGTCTTGCCGCTCCCGTTCATGCCAACGACGGCGAGGCGCCGGCCGATAGTGAACTTCAGAGAGAGGTTCCTGAGCGCATAGGTGTCCGTGCCGGGATACTTGAACGAAACGTTGCGGAACTCTATCTCGTAGTCGTTGTCCGAACGCTTCTCTGTTGTCAGGGTGCCTTTGTACTTGTCGTCGGGAAGGTCGAGATAGGTGTAAGCTGCGTCAAGATACCTGGTGTTCGCCACCAACGAGGCGCATTCATTGATCAGCCCGGTCACGTGCTCGACGAAGGTCGTCACCGCTCCCACGTACTGCAGGACACTGCCGACACCATACATTCCGGCGAGAGCCCTGAGACCGATGAATAGGTACACGCATCCACCTATCAGTGCGTTCGTCGCTGCTGTAGACGCGCTGACCGTCCCTTCGTAGTGGAAGAACTTGGGCCAAGGGGCGCCGAGCAGCCACTGATTCATGATTTTGCTGATTGCGGGCTGCTGGGCGTATATGCGTATGTCCTTCGCGGCCGCGCCTGCTTGGACGTATTCGTAATAGTAGTGGATCACCGAGTTCCCCTTGGGATTTCGCTCGAATACATCTTTAAGTACCTCCTGCTCCCTCTGCCGCAGGCGGAAGGTAAAAACCACCGTAAGAAGCACCAAAGCGCCTAGCGCGACACTGGCTGTGGAAGATGTGGCAAAGCTCTCGGTATACTGACGGGTGACACGGAATAGGCCGGTCAGGAGTACCGCCGAGGCAATGACGCCGAGGAGCCGGTGCGCAAGGCTGGAAAATGTGAAGTATATGTGCGGGATCCCCAAACCATTGCCGTTGATCTTGGCCTCTATGTCTGCCAACAGCTCGTTGGTCCTCGGGTTGTCCACATGTCGAAAATCCATTTCCATATACTTCTCGCCGTGGTAGAAGTACATTTTCTGCAGGAACGTGCTTCGTATGATCGCCACGCGGCGGTCTATGAAGGCCCGGATCACGGAAAAGAGAAAGGTCGAGACGACGGCGATTGTCACGTAGATGCTGATAAGGCGCACATCTCGGCCGCCCGCCAACTCGTCAAGGATCCGCGCCGAGAGGTAGAGAACGCTTAGCGGCTGCACCGCCTGGATGAGCGAGTTTGTACCGGACAGCGTAAAGAAATCGGGACATAGATTGCGGAGGATACCGAAAGCGCGCCTAGTGTGCCTCCAGGCTTTGCCGAGATCGACCCTGTCGGAGTCTCCGATACTCACTCGCGATCCACCTCCCTGTTGCTCCGGCAGTACTGGGACTGAACATCGAACATCCTGGCATACTTCCCACCGAGACGCATGAGTTCGTCGTGCGTCCCCGTCTCGGCGACAACGTGGTTGTCTAGGAACAGAATCCGGTCGCAAAACCGCGTGCTGGCCAGGCGGTGAGAAATGTAGATTGACGTCTTCCCTTTCGTAAGTTCGGCATACTTGCGATAGACCTCGCTCTCCGCGATTGGGTCGAGCGCCGCGGTCGGCTCATCCAGGATTATCACAGGCGCGTCCTTGTACAGAGCGCGCGCAAGAGCGAGCTTCTGCTTCTCCCCTCCGGAGAGCTCCACAGCATCGTCGTTGATTTGCCTCACGAGAAGTGTCTTTTCTTTGTCGGGCATCGCCTGCACCCGCTCCCACAGCCCAGCGAGTTTCAAGCATTCGTCGACTCTTGCGTAATCGGTCGCTTCGGGCGTCGCTTGAGAGACATTGCCCGCGATATCGGTCGTAAGCAGGTGAATATCCTGGAACACCGCACCTATCAGCGTGAAGTACTCGTCTCGGTTGTACTCATGGATATCGACTCCGGCAACCTTGATACTGCCTGTCTGCGGCCTATACAGCCCGGAGATCAGTTTGACCAAGGTCGTCTTGCCGGCGCCGTTCGCTCCCACTATGGCGATGCGTTCGCCGGGCTTTATGTCAATGGTGATATCCCTAAGCGCCTCGGTATCTGCCCCGGGGTACCGGTAGCTCACGTCACGAAGGGAAATCGCGGGCGGGAGCAGATCTCCGGTAGGCAGCGGAACACCCTGACCGGTGTTGGACCTGTCAGGTATGTCTAGGTACGCGCGGATATCTCCCATCTCCGTCGAAGCACGCAGCAGCTCACTTGACTGGAGGATGATACCCGAAACCCATCCGGCAAACGCTCCTATGGCGGAGAAGACCAGGACGAACTCGCCGAGCGAGATGCTACCCCGCAACAGGAGATACGTTAGGTATGCGTAGGCGGCCCCGTCCCGGATAAGGATCAGCGCGCCGTCAACTAACTGCGCGACCATGTTGCGAGTCGCTACCTTCCCTGAGCGCGTTTCGAGTTCTGTGGCGACCTCAGAGAAAAGAGATCTCATCCACTGTGACATTGAGTAGATTCGCACGTCTTTGGCCCTTTCGGGGCTCTTGGTACTCTCCTGTATATACCTGAGTTTCCTGTAAAGCGCGGACCGCTCCCCTCTAGTCTCGCTCTCGTACTTTCGTGCAGATGAGAGCGATAGCCAGCTGATCGCGGCCGACAGGATGAGCAGGACCAGGATTATCGGATGGATAACCGCAATCACGCTGCCGTATAGGGCAAACCCGAGGATGTTGGAGATGAGCCTGGTGAGAGTGCGAGGGATGTTGTGCGCCGGCGTATGGTTTGACTCGGATGCCCGCATCGCCTTTTCTTCGAGTGCCTTGGTTGTAGGGGCCTCCAAAGCCTCGTAGTCCATATCCATGCGTTTATCCATCACTCGGACAACAGAACCGAGTGACGCCATTGTACCTACGGCATGGGTGGCGATGATCTCGGTATAACCCTTTACACAGCTTAGAAGGAGGAGGACCGCAGCGGATCCCCCAACAACCGCCGTGAAGTGCGCCGGAGTCGTGCCCGACATCAGTTCATCAATGACAATCTTCGGGAGGAGTATGCGGATGAACGGCAAGAGAACAGACATCACTGTATCAATCGCGCAGCAGATCAGTACAGACCGCTGGGTGTTCCAGTGTGTCCTGAGCGAGTACATGATGTTTGAGCCCAGTGAATGCGCCGTCGCCGAGTCTTTCATTCGATATACCCCCACCGATGATTATGTCATCCACGGTTCGACTGAGGGGCAGATCAGCGCGAATTGAGAGGATTTCGACGCGAATTGCACGTGGGGCTATACCGGAAGCATGATCTCAGTGGAAAATGCGCCTTCCTCGTCGCGGCGCTTGATATATCCTCCATACTTGTCTACGAGCCTATCAACCCGCAGCAGGCCGAAACCGTGATAACCGCCTTTCGTACTCACATAGCGCCCATCCTGCTTCCGGGGTCTCATGCCGGAGGTATTGGTCACAGAGATGTAAAGGTGATCGCGCTTTACGTCGATGTACACGCGAATGCTCCTACCGTCCGGCCGGTCAATCTTCATGGTAGCCTCGATGGCGTTGTCCAGAAGGTTCCCCAAGATCACGCAGAGGTCTATCTCCGATATCGACAACTGGGGCGGAACAACTGCCTTGGCGTTCACTCTAATCCCCTTGTCCTTCGCTAAAGACAGTTTGGAGTTCAGTATGGCGTCCACGTTCACGTTCCCGGACTTCAGCACGGTGTCTACAGCCGCAAGATCGGATTCGAGCCCAGCGAGGTACTCGTCGAGTTTCTCGTCCTCACCCAACCTCCTGTAGGCCTTCATCGTCTGGATGTGGTTGTGATAGTCATGTCGCCAGCCCCGCATCTCGCGGTATATGTTCTGGACCTCCTCAAGATGCTTCGCGACAAGCTCGTTCTGGTACGAGGCAATGCGCTTGTCGACAAGCCGGTAAAGAAGCGTCCGGATCAGCCGCACAAGCCCATAGGTCAAGGCAAGCGCCAGCGAGACTGCCACGACCCACGCCCATCCCGGCATCGCTCGTACCCCCTAGAAGTAGGTCTTGATGAAGGCTTGGTTCGCCGCGTCGTAGAGGCCCCGCGCGAGCGGGACTTCCACTCCGTTATCCAGAACCAACGCCGTTCGAGTGACTCGCCTGACGTGCTTCATCGAGACGATATAGGACCTATGGCAACGGAAGAACCCTTCACCCAGGAGATCCTCCACGTCACTGAAGCGCATGTGGAAGGTTTCCTTCCCGCTCTTCATAACCAGAGCCACGCTGTGGGAGAACGCTTCGGCGTAGTATATGTCGTCGGCGAGAACGCGAAGGTAGCCTCCGCCTCTCCGAAAAAGGATCGTCCTCGGGGCGGTCCGCAGCCGGGACACAGCCCTATCCAGTACCTCCCTGAGCTTTTCCTCGTCAACCGGTTTCAAGAGATAGTGCAGGGCTGAGACCTCGTATCCTTCGGAGACGAAGTCAGGAAAACCGGTGATGAAGACGATCTGAAGCCACTCGTTGTCCGCTCTGAGCCTCTTGGCGAGAGCCACGCCATCCATCTTCCCCATCTGGATATCCAGGAGCAGGATGTCGAACCCCTTGTCCTCGTCGTATGCAAACAAGAAAGCTTCAGCGCTCGCGAAGAGGTGAACGGATACAACGTGGCCGCGCCTGGCAGCCCATCCTTCGACCTGCCGGTGAAGGTAATCGCGCTGAGATGTTTCGTCGTCACAGATGGCTATGCGCACGGCCTGGCGCTCACCCCCCTGAACTCACTTTAGACTGCGCAAGGCAACTTCAGAATAGCCTGGGCCTAATGCGCGGTCCATAGAATGCCTGTCTAAAACCTGGCATAGGGTTCAGGGCTCTCTGGGAAGAATCCTCCATCCGGGACGAGATCCTGACAGGCTCTTGCGTCGGTGCCAGTCATAGGCAGTACAATGGTGCATGGAGAGTTCATCCGTCGGCGATCTATCGTGGAGGGCGCGACAAATTGCGGAGGTGGGAACGATGGAAGGCATCAAGCATAACTATGCCGGTCGCAAGATCCGTGTTGGGCATGGGGAAAGCTCATACCTCGCTTTTGTTCCCAATCCGCTACCACCTCGCTTGGCGATGGATGCGGAGGTGGTTTGCCTCCTCTCAGCTGCGGATCGTGCCCTGGGCGAACTGTCCGGCTTGGGCCGAAACATGGCCAACGCCCACATCCTCATTCAGCCTTTCATCCGGCAAGAAGCCGTACTATCTTCGCGCATCGAGGGTACCCAGACCAGCATTGAGGACCTATACGTTTACGAGGCAGGACAGTTGCCGCTGTTCCCGGAGCTCGGCGCACGGTCGGGAACCGATGTGCGCGAAGTAGCAAACTACGTACGGGCCCTGTCGTATGGTCTTGCGCGGCTCAGAGAACTGCCCGTTAGCCTACGCCTTCTCCGTGAACTGCATGAGCGGCTCATGGAAGGGGTCCGTGGAGAAAAGGCCTATCCGGGCGAGTTCAGGCGCAGCCAGAACTGGATTGGGCCACCCGGGTGTACGCTTGCCGAGGCCCGTTTCGTACCACCACCCGCACCTGAAATGCATGAAGCCCTTAGTGCCCTGGAGAAGTACCTACATGAAGACGATTCCTACCCGCCGCTCGTACGACTGGCCTTCATCCATTATCAGTTCGAGGCGATCCACCCCTTCGTAGACGGGAACGGTCGCATGGGCAGGCTTCTGCTTGCCCTTCTTCTGGCAGATTGGAGGATCCTTTCCCAACCTGTGCTCTACCTAAGCGCCTATTTCGAGCGCCACCGCTCGGACTACTACGACCTGCTGCTCGCGGTCAGTGAAGAAGGCGCCTGGCGAGATTGGGTAATGTTCTTTCTCCGCGGTGTCTCAGAACAAGCCCAAGAGGCAGGGGTCAAAATCAAGCGGTTGCAGGATCTACATCGATCCTGGCACGACACGCTCACGGCATCCCGTGCTCCTGCCTCAGCTATACGTCTCCTGGAGCACTTGTTCGTACAACCGGTCATCACTATTCGCGCCACTGAGCGACTTCTTGAGGTGACTTACAACACCGCCAAAGCTGCAGTTGACAGGTTGGTTCGTGAGGGGATGCTGTCCCCCGCCAACGGCAGACACCGCAACACGATGTATGTGGCGCGCGACGTACTGGACATCGCATCGTCACGTTGAGCAGCGCTATTGCAGTATACCGGCCTTGACTGCAACTACCTCACAGGAAGTTGCAGTCCTCTGCAATTAGCGGAGTCTCTCCATCCAGTAAGTTGACTCAAGCTCCAGCCAAGACGCCCGCCTTCGGTTCTCCCCCAGCCCGGTGTGGGTGCCCATAACCCAGGGCGAACCCTTCTTCTCGGGCAGGAGTTCGCGAGGGAATAGATACGTGCCACGCTGGGTCCTGAAAGATTCCAGGTAATCGAGACTTCCGGAATACCATGGATGATTGCGCGCAGCCGGAAAAGCGGACATGGTCGCCATCCTTCCGATCAACCCCAGATGCGGTGGTCTTGGCGCTGCTCCGGGATAGCCGGGGAGGTGAACGCTCCACCCCATAGCCCAATAGCGTCTCTTTCCATTCGTGACGATACCGTATCCTTCGCGAAGCGCCTGGTATCGGGGGTCCAGTATGTAACGGACGATCGTGTCGACCATGTCCCGGATACAGGTGTCAGTCGAGTCCGCGAATAGGGCCGCATAGCCGTTCAAATCGTGAATCCACGGAAGGCGCAAGTTGTCTCCGGGGTAGATCGCCGGGTCGATGAGCGGCACGTTTGCCCACACCTTCGGTATGCCGCGAAACCCTGCCTTATCTACATGGATGTCATACCGACCCTTTTTGCAGAACTCGTGAGACCACACAAGGCGATCATAGAGCGTGCGGACAACTGCGTCGTCCCGATAACCGGCCAGGGCAAGCAGCGACGCGACAAGCGTCGAGTAGAAGGAGCCGAAGAGGTAACTCTTGCCCCCTGGGAACTCGACCAGCCACCGCCGAAATGGCTCGGCCCGCGCGTCCAACTCCGGCATCCCGGCGCGCACCCCGTACTGCACGAGCTTGCCCATGGCGTTCTCGTAGCACGTGTCCGAGCAGCCGTGGATCGTGTTTGGCGTGATGCCAGCCTGGGCGGAAGCGGATAGGTTCTCGAGCCATCTCTGGACCTCGGGAGATGTCAGCAACTCGAGCCGTAGTGGCTCCACGTCCTGCCCGGCCGGAAACCCGAATTCAGTCGCTACTAGGTATCGAAGGACAGGACCGCCCTGGTCGAACAGCAGTTGTAGAGACTCACTCATGGTCCAGCTTCCACCCCCATACCCGCCAACCATCCCTTCGCCGGCCATCAAAGACGAGGCAGTTGACTTGTGTCCAACCTTCGGGCCGTTCAGGAGGTTTTCCTCTACAGCGCTAATAGGTGGACCTTCAGGCGATGACGCAAGGGGAAACCATGTCTCTGTGGTAGAAGTAAGGTAAGTCTCACCTTCGGTGGAACAAGCATGATCTTGTTTCACGCTGTGGGAGGCAGGAATGAAGACCATTATCACTATCCAGCATACACAGTCTGTGCACCATACCAACGGGATGGTGGGTTCTTGGACGGATTGGGATCTCACAGACTTGGGAAGAGAGCAGGCAAAGCGAATTGGTGAGAAACTGGCACGAGAGTTGTCGGGCAAGGACTGCGTCATGTACACTTCGAGTCTCCTCCGGGCAAGACACACCGCGGAAATCGTGGCCAAGCACCTGAACATCACCCCAATTGTCACTGATACCTTGAGGGAACGGAATCTGGGAAGGGCAGTGGGAAAGTCGGTGAGTTGGCTCAAAGAAAACATCGAGTGCCAGGAGAAAAGCGCGGACGACCGGTGCTTCCACGACGCAGAATCTCGCAAGGATGTCTGGAACAGACTGTTGCCCTTCTATAGAGAGGTGACGAGCAGCGAGACAGAACGCATTATCATAGTCTCACACGGCGACACCCTGAGCATCTTCAACGTGATGTGGCTCGGCTTGGACGTCGAGTTTCTGAATAGATGCGACCTGTGGGGCATGGCGGGCGGCGTGTCATTCCTCGAAGAGACTTCCGACGGCAAACGCCGTATCAGACGGTTAAGTGATATGTCTTTTGCGGTGTGAGCGGTTGAAACGGAGTACACCCAAAACTAAGACGGCGAGTTCTCCGATATCCTTCGGATACACGGAGGTGAAGCTATGACTGACGAGGTCAGGGACTTCTACAATCGCTACGGTGAGAGGGAGTGGAGAAGGCTAGAGGCTGATCCTTACAGCCACATCACGTTTGTCCTGCACATGGATTTCATCAAACCCCATCTTCATGAGGGCATCAAAGTACTGGACGCCGGGTGCGGCGCCGGTCGTTATTCAGTGGAGTTCGCCCGGATGGGATGTGAAGTCACCCTCTTTGACATATCGGACGAACAACTCAGGATCGCCAAGACGAAACTCGCTGAAAGGGATCTGGAGAGGCAAGTCTCAGGGTACATCCAGGGAGACATCAGGGACCTCTCTGTCTTCCCCGATCAGTCCTTCGACGTGGTCGTGTGCTATGGGGCACCTCTGAACTATGTCTTGGAAGGCAGAGAACGGGCGATCTCGGAGTTCCACCGCCTGCTGAAGCCCGGTGGCGTTCTCGCGGCAAGTGTCAACAGCAAGTGGGGCGTGTTCAAGAGCATTCTGGGAAGGAACACTCAAGGTTTCTTCAATAGACCTGAGTATTGGTACGTCGACCAAGTCCTCGATTCCGGTGACCTACCCAAGCATCCTGAGGTCCCGCACCCGCCCAGGCATTTCTTTGAAGCAACCGAGCTCAGGGAATTGATGGAGTCGGCATCGTTCAAGGACATCATCCTTGGCTCATGTCCCTGCATACTCTCGGGGAGTTGGCAACAAGCGAATGAGATATGCAAAGACGAAGCCGCATACAACACGCTTCTGGACATTGAACTTCGGGTTTACCAGATGCCAAGCATGGTTGACAGCGGAGAATTCCTGATGGCGAAGGGCGCTAAGTGAGCGCCTGCCGCCATGCAGAGGAGGCTGACTGATGAAACTGATGATCTGCATGACCGGAGAGCCAACAGACCTCGCTTTCTTGCCGGAAATCGCCGACCTTGGCGTGGGGATTGAGCTTGGTAGCCTTGGTTTGGTCGGTATCCGCTCGGAGCGACATTGGGCGGAGCGCTGTGCCTTGCACCGGAGCGTTCGTGA